>JAHEKQ010000162.1 GCA_024638265.1 Flammeovirgaceae bacterium | reverse complement strand
TACTTTCAGTCCCGAATCCTTGTTCGCTGATTCATCGGGTATGCTACCAACAATAAAAGGAAGCCTGGGACTTATAAATCGTATTTTTTCCTCGTCCTCCAATAATGTGGCTATGAAATCTACCGGAATCTCTTTTTCTATAGTAGAGCCATCTCTTTCAATAGTGATGGTATTCCCATTTATAATTTCCCCCAGTAAACTATCAAAATTTTCAACTTCTTCACCATCAATGGCTACAATATGATCTCCTGTTTGCACTCCCAGTTCATCACCAATGTTCTTTTCCGTAACCCAAATACCATCTTTCAGACTATCCATAGGGATATACTGGTCTCCGTATGAATAGGCCATGCCAATATAGATAATTACCGCTAAAATAAAGTTTACAGTTACACCACCAAGCATAATAATGAGTCGCTGCCATGCCGGCTTAGATCTAAACTCCCACGGCTTAGGTGCTTCAGCCATCTGGGCCGTGTCCATGCTCTCATCAATCATGCCTGCTATTTTAACATATCCTCCCAGAGGCAGCCATCCGATCCCATAAACGGTTTCCCCGATTTTCTTCTTAAAAAGGGAAAATTTAATGTCAAAAAAAAGATAAAACTTCTCTACCCGCGTCTTAAACAGCTTAGCCGGGATAAAATGTCCCAATTCATGAAGGACGATTAAAAGTGAAAGACTCAGAAAAAACTGTATAGTCTTTATAAGTATAGGACTCATTTATAGGTTTTATACGTAAAGCGCACAAAAGTACACTTTTACAAGGTCTTATAAAAAGAAACTATTGCCACGGGCCGATATTTAAGAAAGTTTTAGCAGCAAACCCATATGAAAGTTTTTGAATGCTAGCATTCGCTGCTGTACCTTTGCAAAAAATTGCTAATGCTTTCTTTCTTCAGTAAATACAAACTTTTTGGAATCGTACTCTTTTTGCTTTCTGCGGTTATCATGTATTTGTTTTACAATGCCTTGCAACCCAAAAAAGTTCTCCCAGTTTTTCAACCTGCGGATTTTAATTCAGAATTGGTTGATAGCACCCTGGTTCATGTAAAGAAATACCATACCATTGCCAACTTTTCACTCACTAACCAAAACGGTCAGACCATTACGCAAGATTTTTATAATGACAAAATTTATGTAGCCGACTTTTTCTTTACCACCTGCCCCACCATATGTCCAATAATGACTGAAAATATGGTCTATTTACAATCGCAGATTGCAAATGATAAGGATGTTTTGCTGTTATCGCATTCCGTAACTCCAGATATAGATTCTGTTGCACAACTTAAAAAATACGCTTTGGAAAAAGGTGTGATTGACAGCAAGTGGAATCTGGTCACCGGTGAGAAAAAACATATTTATGAGCTGGCGAGGAAATCTTATCTGGCAGTAAAAACTGATGGCGACGGGGGTCCTTTTGATATGATACATACAGAAAACTTTATTTTGGTTGATAAAGAACGTAGAATAAGAGGTACTTATGATGGCACCAAGAAAGAGGAAATGGAAAAATTACTGCAAGATCTGGAGGTTTTAAAAATGTCTTACCTTAATTAAGGTATCAATTCCCGCTAAAATCAATCTGCTCATTTTTATAATTTTCATGTTTTTCTTTTTTTAATATTTGCCTCAATACCTCATCTTTTTCCATTATTTTTGTCCTTACTTAAAATCAATCTAAATAAAAATTGGTTACAACCGTAGCACATTTAAAGCGAGGTGAAAGGGGAATTATCAAGGAATTTGCCAAAGGAATGCTGCCTATTAAATTATTGGAATTAGGATGCCTTCCGGGAAATGTTGTAGAACTGATTCAAGTAGCTCCTTTAAAGGACCCCCTGTACATAAATGTTAATGGTTCTCATATTGCCATAAGAAGATCGGTTGCCCTTCAAATAGAATTAGATCTCATAGAAGATAAAGCCACATTATGAGTAAAAATATTAATGTAGCACTTATCGGAAACCCGAATACAGGAAAGACCTCTGTTTTTAATCAATTAACCGGTCTGAATCAAAAAGTAGGTAATTACCCGGGGATAACTGTAGAGAAAAAGGAAGGTATCTGTAAATTGCCCCGAGGTGTTAAAGCCCATATTTTAGACCTTCCGGGTACTTATAGCCTAAATACGACTTCTCTGGACGAAAGCGTAGTTGTAGAATTACTTCTCAACAAGAATGATAAGGATTTCCCTGATGTGGCGGTGGTTATTAGCGATGTTGAAAATTTAAAGAGAAATCTGCTCGTTTTCACTCAAATTAAAGATCTAAAAATCCCCACAATTCTGGTCATCAATATGTCGGACCGGATGCCTAAGAAGGGAATTACCTTAGACGTTTCACTCCTTGAAGAAAAATTAAATACTAAAATCGCACTGGTAAGCACAAGACAAGGCACCGGGATAGAGCGAATTCGCCAATTAATTGCCGAATATAAAAATTTATCCGTCAAACCGAATGTAGATACCACAGTAATAGCGCCGGAATATTTTGAAAGATTACAACGGACATTTCCAAATGAAGATCTCTATAAGTTGTGGCTTGTAATTACACAAGATGTCAATTTTATGCCTATTGAGAAAAAGTCTGTAAAAGATTCATCTTCATTTACTACGATGACCAAGGCCGAATTAAAAAGGCTGCAGCAGAAAGAGACTATTCTCAGGTATCAATTTATAAATGGCGTATTAAAAGAGACCTATAAAGTAGACAGGAATGCCGCCAAGGGATTCAGAGCAACTGTAGATAAGGTTTTAACCCATAAGATATTCGGCTATTTAATTTTTCTCGTCATTTTATTGACCATTTTTCAAGCCATTTACGACTGGAGCAGTATTCCAATGGATTTTATTGACGAGCAGTTTGCCGCTGCAAGTAATTGGATAAAAGCTACCTTGCCTCCGGGAGTGTTTACTAATCTTATTGCTGAAGGAATCCTCGCAGGCATAGGAGGAATCGTAATTTTCATTCCTCAGATCGCCTTTCTATTCTTGTTTATTTCGCTGCTTGAAGAATCCGGATATATGAGCAGAGTGGTATTTCTTATGGATCGAGTTATGCGGCCATTTGGTTTAAGTGGGAAAAGTGTAGTTCCACTAATTTCCGGCACGGCCTGCGCTATTCCCGCTGTAATGGCCACTCGTAATATTGAAAACTGGAAGGAACGTCTAATTACCATTTTAGTAACTCCTTTTGTTACGTGTTCTGCACGACTTCCGGTATATCTAATCATTATAGCACTGGTTATACCTGAGGGTAGAATTATAGGCCTGAGTTACCAGGCGCTTACACTTACCTTGTTGTACTTACTTGGATTTGGAGCTGCAATTGTATCGGCAATGATCCTTAACAAATTTCTGAATATAAAAAGCAGGTCTTTTTTTATGGTAGAAATGCCAAGCTATAAATTACCGCTTCTAAAGAATGTATTATATACCGTTGTTGAAAAGA
>JAHEKQ010000079.1 GCA_024638265.1 Flammeovirgaceae bacterium | reverse complement strand
GCTATATCACCTGGTTATTTCTGGATACCGGTTCGCGGATTAAAAAATTCACGGTGAAACCAGCTGTACGTTCCTGGTCACTGGTTTTATTAACATTCCTGGTCATTCAGATCACCTGGGGGGCCTTTGTTGCCGGTCTTAAGGCCGGAATGGTCATCAATACCTGGCCACTGATGGGGGACTCATGGGTATCACCACTGGTGGGGTCTGCTCTTGACCAATATGGAATTATTGCGTTTATGGAAGACCGTGTAAGCGTCCAATTTGTTCACAGGATTCTGCCTTATTTTATCCTGGTTCCCATAATCATCTTGTTCATAAAATCTTCCGGATTACCAGAGCTGAGAAAACGGGTCTCTTTAGTTGGAGCGATGTGGATTGTACAGTTGGTGCTGGGTATTATTACACTGATTACTTTTGTACCTGTGACCATGGGAGTACTTCACCAGGTCGGAGGAGTTGTATTCCTCGCCCTCGCTTTATACCTGATTCACCCGATGTTAAATACCGGATCAACCCAACTTCCAGAAACTCACAGATAAGGGAGACAAGGAAATCTCAATATTCTGCTCGTGGCCATGCATAGGTTCAGGGTTGGTACTTAACTCCCCGTTTGTAAGACCGCTTCCCCCATATTTTAAATCGTCACTATTCAACACTTCTTTCCATTTACCCGCCAATGGGACCCCTAACCTGTAATTCTGGCGTGGGACGGGAGTAAGGTTACAACAGACCAGGATTGACTGGTTGAAATCTTCACCTTTCCTCAAAAAAGCAATAACACAATTTTCATAATCTGAATAGTCTACCCACTCAAAGCCCCGTTGCTCGAATTGTAATTCAAACAGTGCAGGCTCAGACTTATACAGGATGTTAAGGTCACGGACCCACTGATAAATCCCCTGGTGGAAGTTGAAGTCCAGCAAATGCCATGGTAGGCTTTGCTCATGATTCCACTCTTCCGACTGACCGAATTCCGCTCCCATAAATAGGAGTTTGGTACCGGGGTGACCATACATTACTCCAAATAAAGTCCTGAGATTGGCAAACCGCTGCCATTCATCACCCGGCATTCTTCCCAGCAAACTACCTTTACCGTGTACCACTTCATCATGGGATAGTGGAAGCATAAAGTTTTCGGTAAATGCATAGACCAGGCTGAATGTCAACGTATCCTGGTGGTATTTGCGATAAATTGGTTCTTTCTTGAAGTATTCGAGGGTATCGTGCATCCAGCCCATCATCCATTTCTGACCAAAGCCCAGTCCCCCTGCGTAAACCGGTCGTGAAACATTAGACCAGGATGTAGACTCCTCGGCAATGGTAACGATGTCGGGAAATTCTCCATAAACCGCCTTATTGAAATCCTGGAGAAATTCAATCGCTTCCAGGTTCTCATTGCCACCATGAATATTGGGTATCCATTCCCCGTCTTTCCTGGAATAGTCGAGATAGAGCATTGATGCAACAGCATCCACCCTGAGCCCATCGATATGGCACACATCCAACCAGAAAATCGCACTACTGATCAGAAAAGACCTGATTTCATTTCTGCCATAATTAAATATATAACTGGTCCAATCGGGATGGTACCCTTTTCTAGGGTCAGCATGTTCATAGAGATGTGATCCATCGAATTTATACAATCCATGTGCATCACCGGGAAAATGTGATGGTACCCAGTCCAGGATCACGCCGATCCCTGCTTCATGAAGTTTATCCACCAGGTACATGAAGGATTGTGGATCTCCATAACGGCTTGTGGGGGCAAAGAAACCGATCAATTGATAGCCCCAGCTGCCATAAAATGGATGTTCCATGACCGGGAGGAATTCCACATGAGTGAAACCCGTTTCTACCACATATTCGACAAGTTCCTCGGCTAATTCCGAATAAGTGAGTGGTCTGTTGCCTTCCAGCGTATTCCTTCGCCATGACCCTAGGTGAACTTCATAAACAGAGAAAGGTTGTGGGGTCCCCGCTTTCTTCTTCCTGTTATTCAACCACTTCTTATCGGTCCATTTGAAATCATCATCCCAAATAATAGAGGCAGTATTGGGAGCTTCCTCCCAATAGCGGGCAAAAGGATCACTTTTCTCAATCCACTGGCCGTCTTTTGTAAGAATGGCATATTTATATGCCTCTCCCTTACCAATGCCTGATAGAAATGTCTCCCAGATCCCTGAGCTATCCCATCGGGCTGAGAGTTTATTTTCTTCCTTGTTCCAATGGTTAAAATTACCCACGACACTGACTGCCTGGGCATCTGGTGCCCAAACGGCAAATACAGTACCTTGCTCACCATTATATGCAGTGGGATGTGCCCCTAATTTTTCGTGTAACCGATAATGTTTTCCCTCCCGGAATAGGTGGATATCAAAATCGGAAATCAGGCTGAATGATGCTTCCTTATCGGATTTAGACATTTTTGTCGATACAGTTAAGGTCTTCAAAAGCCTGTTCCAGGCGTGTAATAAAGCTTAGCTCCGCTTCCCTTAACCATTTACGTGGATCGTAGTATTTCTTGTTAGGCACATCGTCACCATCAGGGTTACCAATTTGTCCCTGGAGGTAACCTTCATTACCCTGGTAGTACTTCCGAACACCATCCCAGTATGCCCATTGCAAATCAGTATCGATATTCATTTTTACTGCACCATACTCAATGGCTTCCCGAATTTGTGATTGGGGTGAACCCGAACCACCATGGAATACGAAGTTGACAGGTGTACCACCTGTATTAAATTTTTCCTGGATATAGTCCTGTGAGTTTTTGAGAATAACAGGCATCAATTTGACATTTCCCGGCTTGTAAACACCATGGACGTTGCCGAAAGCTGCGGCAACCGTGAAATTGGGGCTTACTTCGCTTAACTGTTCGTAAGCATAAGCCACTTCCTCTGGTTGGGTATAAAGTTTTGCATTGTCTACCTCGGTATTATCAACTCCGTCTTCCTCACCACCGGTTATTCCCAGCTCAATCTCTAGGGTCATGCCCATTTTCGACATCCGTTTGAAGTATTCTTTGCTTATGGCAATATTCTCTTCAAGGGTCTCTTCGGAAAGATCGAGCATATGAGAGCTGTAAAGGGGCTTTCCGGTTTTTTCAAAATGGGATTCCCCTGCTGATAATAATCCATCAATCCAGGGAAGCAGTTTTTTTGCCGCATGGTCTGTATGAAGAATGACCGTTACCCCGTAGGCCTCCGCCAGTGCGTGAACATGATATGCACCCGCAACTCCGCCCAAAACAGCCCCAGCCTGGCCATCATTGGACAACCCTTTCCCGGCATTAAAAGCGGCTCCGCCATTAGAGTATTGAATGATAACCGGTGAATTTACCTTTTTGGCTGTTTCCAGTACTCCATTTACACTGCTGGATGATACCACATTCACTGCGGGAAGTGCAAAATTATTTTCATTGGCGTAGTTGAGAAGCTCGCTAACATCAGAACCGGTCAATACTCCTGGATTAAATCGTCGTTGGGTCATTTTCATTTTGTTTGCCACAAATTTATGGTAGAATATGGGAAAAGAAAACGATTAGGTGAACATGTGGATGCGAGGATGGGTGATGGGTTGATGGGTGAATGGGTTGATGGGTGAATGGGTGGATGGGTGGATGGGTTATGGGTTGATGGGTAGAAGGTTGGAGGTTAGATGTGAAAACTTTTACAGAGCGCCTCGAAACTGTTAGTTGTTAGTTGTTAGCTGTTAGTTAGCCTCTGCCCTTTCTGTATCTTGCTTCTTGTCAACCAAAGGCTGATCCACCTTTGGTGGGCTTCTTGCTCCTTACTTCTTGCCTTTTGCCTTCTGCCTCCTAACTCCTGTATCCGGTATTCGGTATCCGCTACACCCCTATCCTCCCCCTATTTGTCCTTTGCCAAAAATTACTATATCTTATCTCTGAGTTCACCGTAAATATACCGTAATGGGTAAGACACTTTATACAGGGGATTTTGAGATCAATGCATCGACCAGAATGCTCTACCCCTATATCTATACTGCTTCGGGTCTTGCTCAATGGTTTGCCGATGATGTCAATCTCGATGGGGACGGAAATTACATTTTTGAATGGGAAGGCGACAAACATAAGGCAAAGCTTGTCGCACACCGAACTAACCATTATTCAAAATTTGAATTTTATCCTGCTGAGGGAGATGATGATCCGGCCTACTTTGAATTGAGATTGGAGATGAATGAACTAACTCAATCGGTATTCATTAAGGTAACCGACTATTCCGAGATCGACGACCTGGAAGAGCTGCATGATCTCTGGACCTCACTGGTCGAATCCCTCAAAGAGATAGTTGGCGGTTAGATAGCATAAATCCTGCATGATATTTGTAGCTTTGCGCTGATATGGCGCTGTTGAAGAAGGTGGATAAAGTGGTATTGAAGTCCTTTTTGGGACCCTTTTTCCTTACCATGCTCGTGGTAATTTTTATCCTGCTAACCCAGCACATGCTGAAATACTTCGATGACCTGGTCGGTAAAGACCTGGGGTGGGCTGTACTCGGCCAACTCATTTTCTACTTCGCCATTTTCGTAACACCTTTTTCCTTTCCCCTCGCAGTATTGCTATCATCATTAATGACCTTTGGCAATCTCGGGGAACATTCGGAACTGACCGCAATAAAAAGTGGTGGCATTTCACTTCCGCGGACGATGCGATCCATCTTCATTTTCGTGCTGCTAATCACAGGGTTTGCGTTTATTTCCAATAACTACTTCTTTCCGAGAGCCTCCCTTGAAGCCTATAGCTTACTTTGGGACATAAAGAGAAAAAAGCCGAGTCTCGATTTGCCTGAAGGCGAATTCTATGGTGGACTGGATGGATATCGAATCTATGTGGAGAAAAAGGAGAACGATGGTGAATCACTTCAGGGTGTAATTATTTATGATCATACGGACAGGGCGGGGAACAATGAAGTGACGCTTGCCGACTCTGGACGTATCACAACCATCATGAACGAACGGTACCTGAAATTTGAGCTTTTCCAGGGCTATTCCTATATGGAAGGCTACTCCAACAGGGAAAACGTTAGCAGGAGCCGTAGCGATCTTAACCAGTCATTCTCGAAGATAAAATTTGATCGAAGTGAGCTAATTTTTGACCTGAAAGCCTTCGACCTCGAACGAACCGAGAAGGAATTGTTCTCACGGAACCGTTTAATGAGAAATATGGGGCAGATTACTGCTGATGTTGATTCCATAGCACGGAGAATTAAAAAACGGAGAGTAGACCTGTTCCTGGTAAAAAGCAGCCTCTTCACGAGGGAATTTATTGACGCCGGAACATCTATTTCACTTCCGACGGATCTCGCAGGTTTCAAGAGAGAGCTGGATTCCCTTGAAACCATCAGGATGTACGACAAAATGAGACCGGAGGATATTGAAAAGGAAAAAGCCAGGAAGGATTCCATTATGCAGGTTGCAGACAGCCTGAGAAAAGTGAAGGAAGATAGTATCAGGAAGCAAATCGATACGGTTGCTTATGCAAATCGTATAAGGAACACCTATCCAAATGCACAGGGAATACCGGTTGATGTGGCCAAATCCATACAAATGCCTGAAGAACTCAAAGTGGATTCACTCGACGAACCTACCTATGAGATGATGAGAGCGGAAGTTCTGAAAATGGATACCACTACCGCCTATATGTCGGATATCATCGATCAATCCATGCAGAAGATCAGGCAGGCCAAAAACCGCGTTTACAATGATCTTGACTATGTGAAGAGAAACGACCAGGAAAAAAGGGTGTTTGAAATTCAATACCATAAGATCATGGCTAATTCGGTGGCCTGCCTCGTAATGTTCCTCATCGGAGCACCTCTTGGATCAATCATCAAAAAGGGAGGTTTGGGAATCCCGGTCCTAATATCTATCCTGTTCTTTATCATATTCTACGTCTTCATGATCATGGGAGAGAAATGGGTCAAAAGCGGTCTCATCGATGCCTGGCAAGGCATCTGGCTGGCTAATATTATCCTCTTCCCTATCGGAATTTTCTTCCTCCTACAAGCCCGCCGCGACGCCAGGCTTTTCGACAGCGATTGGTATCTGGTGATTTTTGAGAAGCTAACGAGAAGTAAAAAGGCAAAAGGCAGAAGTTAAAAGTTAAAAGTACCCCCTCTCTCCCCATACCATATGCGTTCCCGTCAGCCAGAGGCTGATCAGCGCTGATATCCCCTTTCTGTATCTAAATATTTTTCCTTCCCTCCCATTGCTATACGTACATTTTTCCGTAATTTTGCCGTTTAATTAAAAGGACTAGATAAAGAACGAAAAAGTAGAATGTACTTAACTACTGAAAAGAAAAGAGAAGTTTTTGCTACAAGCGGAAGAGCAAAAAAAGCCGAGGATACAGGATCCGCGGAATCCCAGATTGCCCTCTTTACCACCAGGATTAATCACCTGACGGGGCATATGAAGACTAATAAGAAGGACTACTCAACCCAGCAAGGCCTTTTAAGGCTCGTGGGTAAGAGGAGAAAACTCCTCAACTATCTGTTCAAAACAGATATAGAGCGATATCGAGCGATCATTGCCGAATTGAAATTAAGAAAGTAATTACAGAACGGGGAATCAGGCATTCCCTTTTCTTTTATCCACCCCAAGGGTGCGCCTGCATCCCAGTGGGTCTAACAAAATATTATGTCAAATAAAGTAGTAACAAAAAATATTACCCTGGCAGATGGTAGGACTATATCCATAGAAACCGGTAAACTAGCCAGGCAGGCAGATGGATCTGTCGTTGTCCGAATGGGAGACACTATGATCCTTGCCACAGTGGTATCTAATAAAGAAGCGCGTGAAGGAGTAGATTTCTTGCCGATGTCAGTGGACTATCAGGAAAGATTTTCCGCAATGGGAAAAATTCCTGGTGGGTTCCTCAAAAGGGAAGCGCGTTTGTCAGAATATGAGATTCTCATCAGCCGTTTGGTCGACAGGGCTATCAGGCCTATGTTCGCAGATGATTACCACTCTGAAATACAAATTGCCTTAAGCCTGATCTCCGGAGATGAAAAGAATCCACCGGACGCGTTGGCAGCGTTGGCTGCATCATCGGCACTTATGGTATCGGACATCCCATGGAATGGCCCTATATCTGAAGTTCGGGTAGCCAGGGTAAACGGTGAATACAAGATAAACCCTACCATGGATGAGAAGGCAAGTGCAGACCTCGACCTGATTGTGGCTGCCACCTATGATAACATTACCATGGTAGAAGGTGAAATGGAAGAAGTATCGGAAGAAGCGATGCTTGAAGCCATGAAAGTCGCTCATGATGCTATCAAAATCCAATGCCAGGTTCAAAAAGAACTCGAAGCCGAGGTAGGTGCTACCGAAAAGAGGGATTATGATCATGAAGAGAACGACGAGGAGCTTGAAAAGCGAATTCACGATGAACTTTATAAGCCCGCCTACGAGGTAGCGAAAAAGTTACTGGCTGATAAGAAGAAACGAAGTGAATTGTTCGAAGAGATCATCACCGGTTTTATTGAAAAGCTTGAGAGTGAAGCAGAGAAAAATGAGACTGAAGTTCGCTACGACCTCGTAAGCCGATATTGGAAGGGTGTGAAAAAAGATGCCTCAAGGAATCTTGCACTAGAAGACGGCAATCGACTCGATGGCAGGGCATTCGATGAAATCAGGCCCATATGGTCTGAAGTGGACTACCTGCCAGGAGCACATGGTTCAGCAGTATTCACCCGAGGTGAAACACAGGCATTGACTACAATGACCCTGGGCACCAAGCTCGACGAGCAAATGGTGGACGGAGCCATGATATCGGGATACAACAAATTCATGCTCCATTATAATTTCCCTGCCTTCTCGACAGGCGAGGTAAGGCCCAATAGGGGTCCCGGACGTAGGGAGATTGGACACGGTAACCTGGCCTACAGGGCATTGAAAAATATGTTGCCTCCTGAGGAGGATAGCCCATATACTATAAGAATCGTTTCAGATATCCTCGAATCTAATGGATCTTCTTCAATGGCCACAGTTTGTGCCGGTTGTCTGGCACTCATGGACGGAGGTATCCAGATTAAGCGACCTGTTTCAGGTATCGCGATGGGAATGATCTCCGATTCAGAAAAAGGTAAACATGTAATCCTTTCAGATATCCTCGGTGATGAGGACCACCTGGGAGATATGGACTTTAAAGTCACCGGTACAGAAAAGGGAATCACAGCCTGCCAGATGGATATCAAGGTAGACGGATTGTCCTACGATGTACTCAAGCAAGCCCTGGACCAGGCTAAACAAGGCCGTTTGCACATTCTCGAGGAAATGAAAAAGAGCCTGGAGGCTCCAAGGGCTGACCTTAAGCCTCATGCTCCAAGGTCTACAATGATCATGATCAAGAAAGAACTGATTGGTGCAGTCATTGGACCCGGTGGAAAAGTTATCCAGGAAATGCAAGCAGAGACCGATACCACGATCAACATTGAAGAAGTGGATAACAAGGGTAAAGTTCTTGTTTTTGCCACAAACGCTGATAATATGCAAGCAGCGGTTAACAGGATTAATGCTATTGTAAAAGAACCCGAAGTGGGTGAAGTTTATGATGGAACTGTGAAATCAATCATGCCATTTGGTGCATTTATTGAGTTCATGCCCGGTAAGGAAGGTCTACTTCATATCTCTGAAATCAAATGGGAACGAGTAGAGAAAATGGATGGTGTGATGGAAGAAGGTGAAAAGGTAAAAGTGAAATTAGTTGAAATTGACCCAAAAACGGGTAAATTCAGGCTTTCACGTAAAGTATTGTTACCAAAACCTGAAAGAAAGGATAAACCAGTAGCAAATAATTAGGCAGGAAATAAACTTTGCCGCATTTCCAAGCGTTGAAATTAATAGTGATTCACATAAACCAAGTTGTTGAATGAGACAGCTAAAGATTAGCAAACAAATTACGAACCGCGAAAGCCAGTCCCTGGATAAATATCTTCAGGAAATTGGTAAAGTGGATCTTCTTACCCCTGATGAGGAGGTAACCCTGGCGCAGCGAATCAAAGAAGGTGATCAACTGGCGCTTGAAAAACTGACTAAGGCTAACCTGAGGTTTGTCGTCTCCGTAGCCAAGCAGTATCAGAACCAGGGACTTTCCCTTGGTGACCTGATCAATGAAGGAAATCTCGGACTTATCAAAGCCGCACAGCGATTTGATGAGACCAGGGGTTTTAAATTTATATCCTATGCCGTATGGTGGATCCGACAGTCCATCCTCCAGGCATTGGCAGAACAATCAAGAATTGTTCGACTTCCGCTGAACCGGGTTGGTTCATTGAACAAGATCTCTAAGACTTTTTCCGAACTGGAACAAAGATTTGAAAGGGAGCCATCACCTGATGAATTGGCAGAAGTATTAGATGTAACGACGGCTGAAGTAGTCGATACCATGAAAATCAGTGGCCGCCATGTTTCCATGGATGCCCCTTTTGTTCAAGGAGAAGAAAACAGTCTCCTGGATGTATTGGAGAATGACACTGAAGAAACTCCCGACCAGGGACTTATGAATGACTCTCTTAGAAGAGAGGTTCAACGTGCCCTGTCAACGCTTACACAGCGAGAAGCAGATGTCATTTCGCTATACTTTGGTCTCAATGGAGAGCATAGCATGACTCTTGAGGAAATTGGAGAAAAATTCAATCTCACAAGGGAAAGAGTAAGGCAAATCAAGGAAAAAGCAATCCGCAGATTACGTCATACTTCCAGAAGTAAGGCTTTGAAACCTTATTTAGGGTAATATTGTTTGTAAAGTAATTAATTTAGGGTCTCAATTGTATTGAGACCTTTTTTTCATTCTGAATTTTTAAAAAGTAGATGGCTGAAGAGATTAAAGTATTAGTTATTGGTTCGGGACCGGCGGGCTATACTGCTGCGATTTATGCAGCAAGGGCTGGATTGAAACCTATTTTATACACCGGTGGAGAACCCGGTGGACAGTTAACAACCACAACGGAAGTAGAAAATTTTCCCGGATATCCGGAAGGTATTGATGGGCCCCGGATGATGATGGACCTGCAAGCCCAGGCCGAACGTTTCGGTACCGAGGTAAGGTTTGGAATGATCACCTCGGTAGATTTCAGCAGCTACCCCCTCAAGGCCGTGGCAGACGAAAAACATGAAATTTTAGCTGAAGCTGTAATTATTTCTACAGGAGCCAGTGCAAAATACCTGGGTATTGAATCTGAACAGAGATTATTGAATAAAGGGGTCTCGGCTTGTGCCGTTTGCGATGGATATTTCTACAAAGGTCAGGAGGTTGCTATTGTCGGTGGTGGAGACAGTGCCGCCGAGGAAGCTTCTTACCTCGCAAACATTTGTCCAAAAGTCTACATGCTTGTTAGAAGGGATGAACTCAGGGCTTCACAGATTATGCAGAAAAGAGTAATGGGTAAGGAAAATATCGAAATACTCTGGAATACTGAAGTAGAGGAAGTTTTAGGTACGGAGGAAGTTGAAGGGATAAGGGTTGTAAACAATCAAACACAAGAGACCAGAGAGATCCCCGTTAAAGGCTTTTTTGTGGCGATTGGTCATAAGCCAAATACCGATATTTTCAAGGACTACCTGGAAATGGATGAGACTGGTTACATCCTGGTTCAACCCGGAAGTTCAAAGACAAAAATTCCAGGAGTATTTGCTGTAGGGGATGCCACAGATAAGGTATACCGTCAAGCGGTAACTGCTGCGGGTATGGGTTGCATGGGAGCTCTTGACGCTGAGAAATTCCTTGCAGCCAAGGAAGTAGAAATGGCTAACTAAACCCCCAACAAAATTGAAACTTGATATTCTTGTCCTCGCAGCCCACCCTGATGATGCTGAGTTGGGTTGTTCCGGCACACTCATAAAACAAGCTAAACTCGGTTATAAAACCGGTGTTGTTGATTTCACAAAGGGTGAATTAGGAACCCGGGGGACTGTAAAGACACGGGAAGAAGAGTCCGGGAATGCCTCGAAAATCATGGGACTATCAGCCCGCGAAAACCTGGGATTCAGGGATGGTTATTTTAAAGTCGACGAAGAACATCTTCATGAAGTCATCAGGGTAATTCGAAAATATCAACCTGAAGTATTAATCATGAATGCCCCGTCTGATCGCCACCCCGACCACGGCAGAGCACACCAATTGAGTAAAGAAGCTGGTTTTCTCGCTGGTTTAAAGAATATCAAAACATTAGAAAAGGGTAAGGAACAGGAAGCATGGCGTCCCAAGACATCCTATAGCTATATTCAGGGAAGGTTTATCGAACCTGATTTTGTAGTGGATATTGATGATAGCTGGGAGAAAAAGATGGAAGCAATCCTTGCATACAAGACCCAATTTTACGATCCGGACAGCAAGGAACCCAAGACCTGGCTATCCACTCCTGAATTTCTTAAACTCCTGGAAGGAAGGGCCATTGAATTTGGTCAGGCTATCGGTTCCAAATATGGCGAGGGATTCCTTGTTCAGAGATGGCTGGGGGTAGATGATATCATGAACCTCAAATAGATTTTTCTATCTGACGGTATAAAAGGAGAAGTTCTTTCGGGGACTTCTCTTTTGCATTTATCCCCATTTCATCAAGTAATTCCGATGCCGGGCTTTCCACAGGACATTTTTCAGATTCATTGCAATATTTCATTACCCGGAAAGCATCTATCCATCTAAAAAAATGCCTTTTAAAAACATCGAAAGAGGGGCTCTTGTGAATTATTTCAGATAATCGTTCCCTTCCGTTTTGATTCAGTAAGTAATCCTCAAATCGGTTCCTGCTACCCGGGAACCTTCTTTTTTGGTATATCTCATTGAGCTGCTTAAGTAATAACTTCATTTCCCTGAATATCTCAAATGGATAAGTCTTCAAGCATCCCTCCCACTCTTTCATAGCCCGGCCGGTCCCAAATGGAACCCGGTCACTCTTTCTGTCTGATGGATAAATGGTAGTGTTTCTGATCTCCGTAAAATTTCCCAAGCCTATGACCTTATGAATAAAATAGAAATCTTCACCCGCTTTTCTCCTGTTCATCCCCCCTACTCTCAAATAAGCATCTGCTTTCACCGACATGGAGGATCCCACGGTGTGGAACGCCCAGGGAAAGCCCGTCCAGCGTTGGGCGTGGTTGAAATACCTCAGGTGCAATTCATATTGAGCTATGGCTTCTGCGTGGACTCCATCCAGGGGGTGTTCAAAATAAATGGAAGCTCCGACTGTTCCCGGATTTTCGTTATAGTGTAGCTCAATTGCCTGAAAATAGTTGGGAGCTACAATGCAATCTGCATCCAGGCATGTGATATATGAATCAGAATATGCCCCTTTTGCAGCGTAATCCATGCCTATCTTTCGGGCAAGTCCTACACCTGCATGTTTGACGGGAAGTTCAAATACACCTATAGGTATGAACTGGAGTTGATCGGTAGAATTCTGAACCGACCAGTCCTGCAGATCGGCTACCTGATGCTCAGCAATTAGCCTGATTTCATCAGAATCACCCTCCCTGATATTGATCACTATAATAACTGCCGTATTCTTACCCGGTGGAATACAATGCTTAAGAGACTCAAGGGTTGATTGAAGTTGTAGTTCTGTGTAGGATGGAATTACGATATAGTGGTCAGCCAAAACCGGTTCCGATTCCGGCTGGAGCTCCGTGGCATATCGGTCAAAGTATAACTTCTTTCGCTCTTCGAAAGTCATGGAGCAAGGCGCCGCACCTTCCACTGTTTATCATCCAGAAAATAAATCAGACGGTCGTGCAGTCTGCTTGGCCGACCTTGCCAGAATTCCAGCGACATTGGGCTTATAGCATAGCCTCCCCATTGTTTTGGTTTGGGAATAACATCCTGGCCTTTGAACTTCTCCTCGAGCTGTTTTACCCGCTCTTCCAGAACCTGCCTGCTCCCAATTGGACTACTTTGTGGTGAGGCCCATGCACCAATCTGGGATTCACGGGGTCGACTCTGGAAGTAAGATGTAGCTTGTTCATCACTCACTCTTTCGGCAATACCATCAATCCTTACTTGTCTAGAAAGTTCCCACCAATAAAAATTGAGACATACGCGTGGATTCTTTTCAATCTCGTTTCCCTTATCACTTTGTGTGTTGGTGTAGAAGATGAATTTATAGTCTTCAATACCTTTAAGTAGTACAACACGGGCATGTGGAACACCTTCGGGTGAAGCAGTGGCAAGTGTCATACAATTGCACTCTTCAGGACTGATATGTGCTATCTCATCGAACCAGTCACTGAACTGCTCAAAAGGGTCTTCTTTAGCATTTTTAATATCAAATTCCGGCTGGATATAGTCTCGCCGGATGGAGGCAAGATCGGCGTTGGGTTTCATGGGACTAAGGTAGTGAGGTTGTGATACAGTGGCAAGTGGTGGTAAGGTGGAAAGGTGAGAAGGTGATAAGGTGGTAAGGTGGTAAGGTGGTAAGGTGGTAAGGTGGTAAGGTGGTAAGGTGGTAATGTAGTAATGTGGTAATGTGGTAATGTAGTAAGGTAGTAATGTAGTAAGGTAGTAATGTAGTAAGGTAGTAAAGTTGATTGCAGGTAGCTTAGAATGATTGATTATTCGCTATTGAATTTCCAGTTCTTTTCAAGAAAGAATAATTGAGCACCTATATGGCTGCATTCATTTGACAGAACTTGATACTTCTTTTCATCTATATACTGACATCTTTTAGACATGCTTAGCCAACTTTTGGTTTCTTCTAAAGATCCATTTGCATCAATAATATGTCGTCTAAAAAGTCCCTGATATTTACGTTTGCCCCAAGCCTCTGCGATGTTTGCTGCAACGGATCTAGACGATCGTCTAATTTGATCAATTAATGAGTATTTTTCCTCATTTGGGAAGGTCTTGGTAACTTCAAAAATATGCATCGCTAAGTCTTCTGCCTTATTATAAACTTTGATTTCTTTTAGTTTTTTGGCCTTCATAAATCAATTTACAACTCTACCACTTTACAACTTTA
>JAHEKQ010000161.1 GCA_024638265.1 Flammeovirgaceae bacterium | reverse complement strand
ATGGATGATTCCGAAAGATACAGTATACCGTCTGTTGATCTACCTGTAGTGAGCAATTAGTATACTGATAACCGGGGGTGGAAGCCCCCGGTTAGAAAAAAAACTGATCCCCGTCAAATTAGTATTTGCTCCCCATAGTCCTCCAGTTTGACATCTAGAGGGCACTATTTCTCTTTTTTAAGACCCTTTGGATTTACCTTTGTGATAAGGTTTAACAGCCCCAAGTGCCACAGGTTAAGATCCCGCAAGGGACAGTAAAATGAACAAACAAAGAATCAAATCGAAGGCGATTTTCTTCGCAATAATCCTATGTCTTTTCGGATGTAACAGTTCTACCACTCCAGTGCAATTTGATAGCGCTGAGGCCATGGTGGAATCGGCTAAATCTAAGATCACCAGTATAGAGCAATCTACACTCTTCGAGAAAATGGAGGAGGGGGAAATGTTTGTATTGATTGATGTCCGGGAAAGAGAAGAACACGATGCCGGTTACATACCCGGTTCTGTTCTTATTCCCCGGGGTGTCATCGAGTTCAGGATAATCAATCCTGAATTCTGGGACAATGAAGGAATGTATGAACCTCTAAAGGACGAGAGTATCATACTTTATTGTAGGTCTGGAAATCGCAGCGCTCTCGCAGCCGAGGCACTTGAAAAACTGGGATTTACCAATGTGTATTCATTGGATGAAGGGTTCAACGGATGGAAAGAACTCCATCCCGAATTGGTGGAATTAAATATACCTCCTGTCGATCCATCACTGCTTGGACCAGCAGAAGAAGAAACTGCAGGGGGAAGTTGCTAACTAACAATTAATAATCATGAACAAGTATCTAAAATTTTTCAGTATGCTGATGATACTCCTTGTTGTGGTATCGACCAGCTGTAAAGACGACGATCCGCTTCCTGCAGATCAAGACTTCCAGGTACTTAGCGAATACCTGGTGAACAACAATATGGACCTTGATGATATGTTATCAGGCTGGATTGTTGGCGCACCCGATGAAAGCGGTGTAAATGCTTTTATCACTGATAACTATCTTATAGATATCCGTGGATCTGCAGACTATAATGCTGGCCATATCGAAAATGCGGTCAATACAACCCTGGGAAATATCCTGACCGAAGCCCAAAATGCCGGTAACAAGCCTATTGTTGTTGTTTGTTATACCGGTCAAAGCGCTGGCCACGCTGTGATGGCTTTGAGACTCAGCGGATACACCGATGCCAGGGTACTTAAATTTGGAATGAGTGGATGGAATTCCAATTTTTCAGGTCCGTGGAATGGTAATATAGGTGATGCTGGCGTCGGCCACAATATGTGGAAAAATGGACAGACCAGCACCCTGGTGGGACATAATGGACCAGCATGGAACGCAACTGCCACCACCGGTGAGGCCATGTTGCAGGAAAGAATTCAGTATATGTTACAGGAAGGTTTTAAGGGAATTTCCAATTCTGATGTATTGGCAAACCCTAGCGGATATTTCATCAATAATTTCTGGGCAGAGACTGATACTGACAAGTACGGGTTTATTGAAGGAGCCTATAGAATTTTCCCAATGACCCTTCAAAACGGTGAATTCGAAAATCTCGATCCTGAGAAAACTATTGTTACCTACTGCTGGACCGGCCAAACCTCTTCAATGGTTACAGCCTATCTGACAGTAATGGGTTACGACGCCAAGAGTTTGAAGTTTGGTGTAAATGGAATGATCTATTCTCAACTTGAAGGGCATAAGTTTGTTCAGCCTTCTGTTGATCTACCTGTGGTGACTGAATAGATCTAAAAAGGTCGGGGATTAAATTCCCCGACCTGAAACTATTAAAAATACGGTCATGAAACGCTCTCTTATAATAATTACGCTTCTTATGATAGTGGGAACAATGGGATATTCACAAGGTTGTGCCACACCATCCGAAGAAGGAGTAAATGTATTTGGATTCCTCCAACCTCAGTATGATTTCAGGATGACTGAGGAAATGGAAAACACTTTCCGGTTTAACCGGATGAGAATGGGGGTAATGGGGACCATTCCCTATGACTTCTCATACTATGCCCTTCTTGAAATGAGCCCATTTATCAACAGTACTGAAAAAATCTTCCTGATTGATGCATTTGTTACTTACAACCGATACCCAAACTTTAGAATATCTGCGGGTTCATTCAAGAAACCCTTTGGCCAGGAACTTTCCATGGCATGCTCAGGACTTTATACCATCGAGCGATCAAAATTTGTCAATGAATTTACCGGGCCAGTCAACCGCGATTTTGGATTGATGATACTTGGAGGTAGCGATACCACGAGATTTGAATACCAGGTAGCCTTGATGAACGGAACCGGCCTGGGCGTCCTGGACAATAACAATTTCAAGGACTTATACGGAAGGTTTCTATTCAGGCCTGTAAAATTTGTAACAGTTGGGGTTAATGCACTCTATGGTAAAGATCCCTCCCTCAATGAATCAGCCGAAGAAGAAGACAGCCGCATGAGGCTTGGCGCTGATTTCCGTTTCAATTTTAAGAAACTGACTCTTTTCTCAGAATATATCTATGCTGAGGATATAGGATCTTATACCACGGGTGGTGGCTGCGATGGAGCACCCATTGAGGTACATCAGGGATCGGTGGAAAGGAATGGATTTTATGTCATGGGTGCATATAATTTGAGTTATAACCTTCAACCGGTAATCAAGTATGAACAGTATGACCAGGATATGAGTATGCCGGGCAGCAATTTTCAAACCATCACCTATGGAGTGAATTATTTCTTCAATGACTGGACTCGACTCCAGGTTAATTATTTGTATCGGGCAGAGGATCCGATAGAGGAGAAAAATGATTGTATTCAAGTACAACTCCAAGTTAAATTTTAAACGTAAAGACCATGAAAACGCATTATAAATCAGCTCTAATATTACTGTTAGCAGTATTCCCACTAATTCTGTCAGGCCAGGATATCATACCTGCAAAAGATGCCAGCGTGCTCAACAAAAAAGGTGAAATCATACTTATCTCCGCGAGACCTGCAGCAGATTATGCCAAAGTGCACGCTTTTGGTTCAATCAACATCGATCCAGCCACACTCGTCGATGGCAATCAAATGCTAAAACCTGTGTCTGAATTGTCTTCAATCCTCGGCAGTAAGGGCATCAGTGACAACAGGCATCTCGTGATATATGACGAGGGTTCAATGAAGGGTTCGGGTAGACTGTACTGGACTTTTAAATATCTCGGAGTTGACAAAGTATCTGTTGTAGACGGTGGAATGAAATCGTGGAGGATCAATCGCCTTCCCGTGACCAAAAACCCGACAATCACTAAAAAGACTACGTTCACTTCAAGTGTAAAGAAACAATACCTGGCAGACTTCAACATGGTAAATACTGCTCTCAAGTCATCGGGTTATTCAATTCTTGATGTCAGGAGTCCGGCTGAGTTTAATGATCCGGCGGGTCATATACCGGGA
>JAHEKQ010000078.1 GCA_024638265.1 Flammeovirgaceae bacterium | reverse complement strand
CCCTCCCAGCGAGCCGGGTCTTTTTTCTGATTCTCACCACTTGTACATGACACTAAAATAAAAAGGGCTATCAATCCGATAGCCCTTCCGTATATGCTTTTTCTTTTCATCTACTTAGATTATTCTCTTTAAGATAAGGAAAATAATCGCAAGCAGAAATATCACAATAGACAACCGGTTAATGCCATGCATCACCCGTATATTAAAGTTTGCCGGCCTGTTCGGATCCTTCTTTCGGAAGAAATACCTGGCCACATCGCCCAACAGGAAATAATCTTTCAGTGTATTCTTTTTTGCCACTGGCCTTTCTTCTTGTTTTTCTTTTGTCTGCTCCATACTCAAATCTCAGGGTTCAACCCAGTTTCCGTCTTCTCTAATAATTTCAATTAATTCATCAACTGCATCTTTAAAAGGAACTCCTCTTTTCACCACTTCCTGCCCCCTGTAAAGAGTAATTTTTCCAATACCAGACCCGACATAGCCATAATCTGCATCTGCCATTTCCCCGGGGCCATTGACTATGCACCCCATGATGCCAATTTTAAGCCCCTTAAGATGGTCGGTTCGTTTACGGATCATGGCTGTGGTAGACTGCAGGTCAAATAACGTCCTTCCACAACTGGGGCACGAGATGTATTCCGTTTTTGAGATCCTGGTTCTGCTTGCTTGTAATACATTGAAACTCAAGCTGTTAATCATAATATGATTATCGCCTGCCAACCAGATACCATTTCCAAAACCGTCGGTGAGAAGGCCGCCAAAATCTGTAGAAACATACATTTGTGCCTGTTCATCAGACAACCGGGAAATATCTCCCCAGAAAATCACCGGGATGTCGATGTTCAAAGTATGAAGTTCGCAGAAGAACCGTCTCAATTCTGCCTGCCTGTGGCTGTTTTCGCTACTTATTACCCATACCACTCCGGGTTGGTTTAGCTTCTCCAGGGGATCAGCCTCAAGAACAGAGCTGTCCATTTTGACAAAATTCAGTTCTGGGTGTCTCAGTGAACTGGAATTGAATTCTTCCTCAGTGAATAGAGGAAACTTATTTTCATCATTCGATTCTTTCCATACCTTAAAATTCCGAATCTCCTTGAGGCCGTTTGGAAGCATAAAGGGAATGGGATTTTCCCCTGTAAATACATAATCTGCTCCCTGTTCGTTCATGCCCCACTTATCCAGTTCAGGCAGGTAAGAATGACCAATTTCTTTTAGCTTTTTGTACTCCCACTGATCAACACGGCTCATATCCGAGATCACACGTGGCACCTGGTCTCCACCAAAATTACCGGTCTCCCGGGTCTCCCTCTTCGTATAGGAAAATGGATCATAGGGCAGTACATCGATATCTTTAATTTGCTTGTGGCCTGCTCTATCGTTGTAGCGGTCTACCAGCATTTGAGCCACGGGGGCCTCATATTCAGGTTCTTCCGTCAGTGAAACCCTCACTGTGTCACCCAAGCCATCTTCGAGTAATGTTCCAATACCCAGTGCCGATTTCACACGTCCATCCTCACCTTCACCGGCTTCGGTAACCCCGAGGTGAAGTGGGTATGGCTGTAAACCTTCTTCATCCATCCTGTTTACAAGCAATCGGTATGCTTGAATCATCACCTGTGGATTACTGGCCTTCATGGATAAGACGATATCGAAATAGCCCTCATCTTCAGCAATACGAAGAAACTCAAGGGCACTTTCCACCATTCCTAAAGGTGTATCGCCATACTGGCTCAATATACGGTCGGAAAGAGAACCGTGGTTGGTACCAATTCTCATAGCTGTGCCGTGCTTTTTACAAACATTTATAAGTGGCACAAACTTCTCGCGTATTCGGTCCAGTTCTTCCTGATACTGCTCGTCGGTGTATTCAATAACATCGAAATTCTTCCGATCGGCATAGTTACCGGGATTAATACGTACCTTTTCCACTATGCCAGCAGCAATTTCCGCAGCCTTGGGCGTAAAATGGATATCGGCAATCAAGGGAACATCTATTCCCAATTTCCTTAATCCATCTTTGATGTTCCGGAGATTTCTTGCCTGTTTGTTACTTGGTGCCGTAAGCCTGACGTATTCACATCCCGCATCTACCATCCTTTTGATCTGGGCAATAGAGCCCTCCGTATCCATGGTATCAACGGTTGTCATACTCTGTACACGAATAGGATTATCACCTCCAACCGGTATCCCGCCAATATTTACCTCACGCGTCTTTCGACGCTTATAACTGGTGAGACTGGGGCAGTATGACTGATTTTTTTCTAATAGTTCCACTTCTCAAGGAATTGGTCACAAAAATAACTGATAAAGTACAATAATGTTCAACTCAGAGGTCTCCCAGTTGCGGTCTGAGGATCAATTCCTCCAAAACGGTGTTCGGTGATAGTGAATAAGCGCTGAATACCGCTTCCGAAACATCGGTAGCTTTCATGAAGCGGGATTCAGGGAGATCCACCCCTTCCCAACTAGCCGTGAGCGTGGCACCTGGCAATACCGCAGTTACACGAACATTATATTCTTTGAGTTCTTCCCTTAATACCCGGGAAAATCCAAGGAGTGCATGTTTTGAAATACAGTAACTCCCGCCATTGGAATAGGCCATGATACTGGCGGTCGAACATATATTAAATATGTGTCCGGACTTTCTTTCTTTAAGTATAGGTCCAAGGATTCTTGTCAGGTAGTAAGCTGAATAGACATTGGTCTCAATCATTTTTACGAGGGCCCCCTCCTCTTCCTCCAGAATTGTTCCAGGTACAAATGTTCCCGCATTGTTGACAAGCACCTCCAATTCTGAATCCAGGTTTTGGATCATTTCTGCAAATGCCTCCACTTGGTCACGCTGTGATCCATCCACGACCATATATTGAAGGCTTACTCCATACTTCTTTTCAATCTCAAGCTTGAGTTCGGACAGATCATTTTCATTTCTAGAATATACGGCAATGTCAAACCCGTTTTCTGCAAAAATATCGATGATCGCCCTGCCGATTCCCTTCGTTCCACCGCTTACCACTGCAAGTTTGTTTCCTTTACTCATTATTTCTGATTTAATCCCTTTTCCAACTTTATGGACATCATAATATTATTAACTTTCGGGGTCCAGAGCTAACAACTGAATGAAAAGTATAGGCAAGTATTTCATATTCATTGGATCGCTGTTTGTGAAGATGGAGTCCTTCAAGACCTACTTCAAACTGACCATGGAAGAATGTGTGCTGATAGGATTGAATTCATTCCTGCTTGTTGCCCTGGTCTCCACTTTTATGGGGGCGGTGTCTACCCTGCAAACAGCATACAACCTGGTCAGCCCTTTCATTCCCGATTATATTATATCAACCGTGGTTCGGGACATGATGTTATTGGAACTAGCTTCTACAGTTATCGCGATTATCTATGCCGGTAAGGTTGGAAGTAGTATGGCTGGTGGACTTGGAACTATGCGAATCACTGAACAGATCGATGCACTGGAAGTTATGGGGATCAACTCCGCCAGCTACCTGGTGTTACCGAAGATTCTTGCATCACTTTTAATGTTTCCCGTCCTCGTTATTTTTGCAGCCGCGCTGGGTATCCTTGGAGGTTACCTGGCAGCTGTTATGACCGGGATTATGTCCGGCGCCGATTACCAGTATGGGATACAGTACCTGTTTGTGGAATATTCTGTAAAATTTGCCCTTATTAAATCGGTGGTATTTGCTTTTCTCGTTGCCTCAATTTCATCTTTCAAGGGCTATTATACTACGGGAGGGGCATTGGAGGTAGGTCAGGCTAGTACCCGGGCAGTGACGGAAAGTGTGATTGCCATACTTTTGGCAGACTATTTATTGGCTCAAATGCTATTGACAAGTTGATAGAAGTAGAGAACATAAGTAAATCCTTTGACGACAAAGATGTCCTTTACGACATCAGTGGTGTATTTGATAAGGGGAAGCCCAACCTGATCATAGGATCCAGTGGTACGGGAAAAAGTGTATTGTTGAAATGTATGGTTGGGCTCATCGAGCCTGATATTGGCAGGGCCATTTACGATGGCAGGAATTTTACCGCCAGTGACCAGCGGGCAAAAACTGAGATCAGAAGGGAGATTGGAATGCTTTTCCAGGGTAGCGCACTGTTCGATTCAAAAAATGTCGAGCAAAATGTAATGTTTCCCCTTGACGTGCTGTCAAAAATGCCACTTGACGAGAAATTAGACCGGGTCAATTTTTGTCTTTCAAGGGTTGGACTGGAAAATACCAACAAACTCATGCCCTCCGAACTCAGTGGGGGAATGATGAAAAGAGTAGGTATCGCACGTGCAATTGTCAACAGTAGTCGCTACCTGTTTTGTGACGAACCCAACTCCGGCCTCGACCCACAGACAGCTGTTAAAATCGATGAGTTGATCCAGGAAATCACCGTTGAGTACGATATTACGACGATTGTTGTTACTCACGACATGAATTCAGTGGTCGGAATAGGGGAAAAAGTCATGTTCCTTCATGAAGGTCACAAATTGTGGGAAGGCACTAAAGATGACATCCTCGATTCAGGAGTCGAAGAACTCGACAAGTTCATTTTCGCCAATAAGGTGATGAGCGCCTTGAAGAGGAATTAGCGTTTAGACGCTTAAGAGGCATTAATATACCCGTCAACACAGTCCCGTAAAACCTTAAACCTTATAAAAAGGGCATAAAAAAAGCCGCTCCCAGAGCGGCTTTTTCAACAAGAATATAAATTATTTGCTGTTCTTAATGTCTTGTACTTCTTTTCTAATGTCCTGTGCAAGGTTCTTTAGTTCCTGCATGCCCTTTCGAACACGGGTTCCAGCGGCGTTGTTACCTTTGTCATAAAACTTGCTAAAGTCTGATTCTAATGACATGACCAGGTCTTTGAGTGCACCAAATTTATTCATGTTGTTCACTTTTAAGGTTAATAATTGATTACTTAGATTACTCGAGCAATATAACTAAAATGTTGGATTCAAAAGGAAATAAAAGCGTTTTTTTACCTATCTGACTCCAATTCAATCAGTTCCATGCGACGATAAACTCCGTCATCGAGCTTCTTTTTTACCTCGGCAAATACCTTGATGGTTTCGTCGACGTCCTCCAAAGTATGGACTGCGGTAGGGATCATCCTGAACATAATAACACCCTTTGGAACCACCGGATAAATCACCACACTACAGAATAGGTTGAAGTTTTCCCTGACATCCATAGCGGCGTTCGCGGCTTCTCCCGTTCCCCCTTTAAATAGTACAGGGGTAACTGGTGATTGCGTGCTTCCAATGTTGAATCCCTCCTTCTTCAATCCATCCTGAAGTGCCCTTACGATCTTCCAGAGGTTGTTTTTAAGCTCAGGATTGGTCTTTAGGAGTTCAAGTCGTTTTTGCATTCCGAGTACAAAAGACATGGGAAGCGATTTGGCAAATATCTGGGAGCGGGTATTAAAACGGAGATACTTGATCACCTTTTCATCACCCCCTACAAATGCTCCAATGCCTGCCATCGACTTGGCAAAAGTTGAGAAATAGAGATCGCAATCTGCCTGAACACCCTGCTCCTCATCAGTACCGGCTCCTGTGGGCCCCATCGTACCAAATCCATGGGCATCATCCACCAGCAACCTGAAGCCAAATTTCTTCTTGAGTTTAACAATATCTTTTAGATTACCCATTGAACCCGACATTCCGAAAACACCCTCGGTGATAACCAGGATGCCTCCGCCGGTCTCGTCAGCGATTTTTTTCGCGTTGTGGAGCTTTTTCTGAAGGTCTTCTATGTTATTATGCTGAAAAATGAATCTTTTGCCCAGGTGAAGTCTTACTCCATCCACTATACAGGCATGTGACTCAGCATCATACACTATTACATCTTTTCGGTCAACAAGGGCATCAATAATACTCAGGACTCCCTGGTAGCCATAATTCAGTAGCATAACTGATTCTCTTTTGATGAAATCAGCCAGCATTTTTTCGAGTTTGATGTGTTCAACCGTATTTCCGGACATCATCCTGGCCCCCATAGGGTATGCCAATCCGTACTTTTCTGCAGCCTCCCGGTCAGCTTTGCGAACTTCTGGATGATTGGCGAGCCCCAGGTAGTTGTTCAAACTCCATGTGAGCATTTCTCGTCCCTGGAATTTCATCCTGGGTTTGATCTCACCCTCCAGTTTCGGGAACATGAAATAGTCCTCGGGAAGATAGGAGTGCCTTCCTAGCGGCCCCATATCTGTAATCAACTTATCGAATAAATCCAATTTCTTGCTTTTAAAGCGTAAAAATAAAGGAGGGATTCCCTCCATCAATTTCGACACAAAACTAATACTTAATAAGTACAAGCCAAAGATCAATCCTATTTGTCAGAGATAATTTTATCTTGATATCTTATATTTGGCGACATCGTATGACAAAAAAGATTAAGAGTATACTCGTGGCAAACAGGGGGGAGATTGCCCTTCGGGTAATGAGGACTGCCAGGGAAATGGGAATTAAAACCATTGCAGTGTTTAGTGATGCCGATCGGGGCCTTCCCCATGTCAAATTTGCCGACAATGCCGTCCACATCGGACCTCCTGCTGCCAGGGACTCCTATCTGAAAAAGGAACTGATCATTGAGGTGGCGAAAAAGCACAAAGCAGATGCAATCCACCCAGGATATGGATTCCTCTCCGAAAACAGCGAATTTTCCGGTATGGTGGAAAAAGCGGGCCTGATATTTATTGGTCCTAAAAGCAAAGCCATAAGCTTGATGGGAGATAAGCTGGCTTCGAAAGCTACTGTAGCCAACTTCGATGTCCCGCTGATTCCCGGATTGGATAAAGCGATCTCGGACGTTAAAAAGGCGAAAAAATATGCTCATGAGATTGGGTACCCGGTGTTGATTAAAGCCAGCGCAGGGGGCGGAGGTAAGGGTATGAGAATTGTCCATTCGGAAGACGAATTCGAAGAAAACATGAAAGGTGCGATGAGCGAGGCGCAATCTGCCTTCGGAGATGGCAGCGTATTTGTAGAGAAATTCATTGAAGAACCCAAACATATTGAATTCCAGGTGCTGAGAGACAGCCATGGCAATTGTGTTCATGTTTTTGAGCGGGAATGCAGTATCCAGAGGCGATACCAGAAGGTAGTTGAAGAAGCACCAAGTGTCACGCTGGACGACGAATTGAGGGACAGAATGGGAAAAGCAGCGGTTAATGTGGCAGAATCCTGTGATTACCTGGGGGCCGGAACCGTCGAATTTATCGTGGATAAAGAAAGGAACTTCTATTTCCTGGAAATGAATACGCGACTCCAGGTGGAACATCCTGTTTCAGAAATGATTAGCGGTACGGACCTCGTCAGGGAGCAAATCAGAATAGCCGAAGGGAAAAAGATATCTTTCAGACAGGAGGAATTAAAAATCAAAGGTCATGCGGTTGAACTTCGTGTATATGCTGAAGATCCATTCAGGAATTTTATGCCTGATATTGGCCGTTTAGAAAAGTATCGTGTTCCAAAAGGGCCTGGGATCAGGGTTGATGGAGGATATGAAGAAGGCAACGATATTCCTGTATATTACGATCCGATGATCTCGAAGCTTATCGCCTATGGAAAAGATCGCAAACTGGCTATTCAGAGACTAAAACAGGCTATCCTGGAATACAAAATTCGCGGCATTACCACCTCCCTGCCTTTTGGAAGCTTTGTCCTCGATCATCCAGAGTTTCTCGATGGGAGTTTCACTACAAAATTCGTGGATCAGCATTGGCACCCGGAAGAATATATTCAGTCCCATCAAGGTGAAGAAAAGATCGCAGCCCTTCTGACCATAATGCAACGTGAGGTGTCAAAGACCAAGTCGATGAATGGAATGTCCTCTTTAAGTAAATGGAGGATTAACCGAAAGAGTTAAAATGCCTGAGATACTTCCCTTTAGAGCTTGGAGATATAATGAGGACCTCGGCAAGAAAATTGACGAGATTACGTCGCCCCTTTTCGATGTGGTGACAGAGAAGCAACTTGAAAAGCTTTACACAAATCCGTACGCAAGTATCCACCTGAGCGTTCCAAAGGGAGACTCACCCGCTGATAATGCCCGCGAAATCATCGAAAAGTGGAAAAATGAGGGAATCCTCCAGCAAGATCCAATTCCGGGCATCTATGTCTACTATCAATACTATAGCTTGCCGGGTTCTGTAAAAGAATTTACCAGGAAAGGGTTCGTGATTAATATCAGGCTGCATGAATGGGAAGAGAAAAAAATACTTCGTCATGAACTAACCATGCCCACTCAGGTAAACACGAGGATTGATCTTCTCGAAAAAACTGAATTCAACCTGAGTCCTACCCATGGTTATTACACTGATGAAAAAAATAGCCTTGAAGAGTATATGGATGAGGCTATGCTCAATCCAATCTACGAAACGGAGGATTACCAGGGAGTGCGCGATGCGCTGGCGGTTATCCATGACTGGAAGGTAATCAGGGAATTCAAAGCATTACTAAACGACAAACCAGTAATCCTTGCCGACGGACATCATCGGTTTGACGCTTCGATGACCTTTTGGCGTAAGCGCAGAGAGCAGCCCGGTCACAAAGGCAATGAGGGCTACAACTATCATCTAATGTACCTGACGAATACCCAATCGGAAGATATCAGGATCATGCCCACCCACCGGTTGCTTCAGGGCATGGATGACCTCAATGAGGAAGCGTTACTCGAGAAGCTCGATGTAAACTTTATTATTAAACCGATTGAAGATGCCTTTATGCTGCCCGAAGTGATAAGGGGTAAAAAATGGGCTTTCGGTTTACTTTTCAAAGACAAGGCCTTTAAGCTTAGGTTGAAAGAAAATGTTCCATTTGAGGTTTACAAAAGCCCGACTAAGTCCAACCTGTTAGATGTCTCTATTGCCCATAAATTCATTATAGAAATGGGGCTGGACATCCCTCTTCGAGAACAGCACCGCTCTGATAAGATCACCTATGACCGGAGTTTTTCTGATTGTTATGCAAAAGTTCTGACCGGTGAAAACCAAATGGCAATAGTACTCAACGAGGTGAGTATGGATGATGTCAAGGAGATATGTTATTCAGGCCAGTCATTACCCCAAAAGACTACATTTTTCTATCCCAAAGTGATTTCGGGATTTGTCTTCAGTTCACTACGCGAGAATGAGTTTGAATTTCCATTTGGTCTTAGCTTCTGAGTCACCGCGAAGGCGACAGTTGCTCTCTGAAGCAGGTTTCCAGTTTTCTGTCAGAAAATCAGGCTATGAAGAAGTATTTTCAAATGAAATCGCTGTTGAAAAAATGGCGGCCCACCTCTCAGAACAAAAAGCGGAGTTCATGTATGACAGGATCGGGGTTGATGAAGTGATTCTGACGGCTGATACCGTGGTAATTAACAACCAGATTATCCTTGGAAAACCTACTAATCCTGAAGAAGCCGTGACAATGATCGCATCACTTTCTGGTAAAACACACCAGGTAATTACCGGATGCACCTTGCGGTCAACAAAATATAAAACCACATTTGATGACCTGACAGAAGTCACCTTCCGGGAATTGACCAGTAAGGAAATACGTCACTATGTGGAGCTTTTCAAGCCATATGATAAGGCGGGGGCCTATGGAATTCAGGAATGGTTGGGGATGATAGGGATCACGGCTATCAAGGGTTCATATTTCAATGTGGTAGGATTGCCTGTTCATAAAGTTTACTCAGAGCTATTGCGCTTTCCGCATGAGGATACTGTTTAGCTATATCAAAGGGCACTGGTCGGAAGACTTCCGGTTTTCCTACTATCTGCTGGTACTTGTCTTTATCGGTATTCTGCTATATTTCAATTACAACCTGAATTTGGAGAAAAGATACCTGGATCCGGCCTTTGGAAAGCCTTTGCACTTCTTTATTATTCTTATTTCCTTCTTAATAGGCTACCTGGGTACACTAGCTATACAAAGGCTGTACTTCAAAAAGGCATTCCCTGCAGACTATCGATTTTGGATCGCCTTGTTGTTCATCTTATGTGTCGAGGCTCATGATATGAGCTTTTCGTTTCACAGGACATTAGCTAGAGCCTTACCCACTGATATTTTCCTGCTGGCAATTCGAACCATAAAGAATATGGCCAGTGTGGTGACAGTTTTGCTACCACTTTACATTTTCCACCAGGTCACAAAATCGAGGACCCGTTTCTACGGCCTTACAAGACAGGGCTTCGATGTGAGGCCCTACCTCGTCTTGTGCGGAATCGCCTTGACAGGAATCGCCATTTCGTTGGTCAATAACGATCTCAATAGTTACTATCCTACTTACAAAGCCCATATGGGGGACTACTTTGGGGAATATGAATGGATGGCAGTGATAGTCTATGAAATATTCTACAGTCTTGATTTCGTATCCGTGGAAATGGTATTTAGGGGATTTCTGGTGATTGGCCTGGCCCGTTGGCTGGGAAAGGAGGCCATTATGCCTATGGTTACTGTCTACTGTATGTTACATTTTGGCAAGCCCCTACCAGAGGCTATCAGTTCGATCTTTGGAGGATACCTGCTTGGAATCCTGGCCTACCGAAGCAAAAGTGTGCTTGGAGGAGTCATGATTCACGTATCCATTGCGCTTGGAATGGAATTTTTCGCTTACATCTTCTCCTGAGGGAGTTTCCTGAGAAAAAATGCGGCCTGGTCCCCTCTGTCTCTCCGGTTTAGTGTTTTTGCCTTCGATTTGAACTTCCATTTACGCAACTTTCCCCCAATACCACCGGTAAATTTTCTTTTATCCCTGGATCGAAGGGGAATATCCCGAATATAAAGTTCTGATCCCGTAAACTGTAAATGCCAGGAATCATATTGGGTTTCAAAAACTTCTAATCCGGCTTTTGCAGCAAGGAGGTCCATACTTTCCCTGGAATGGAGAAAATAGTGCCGTGGAGCATCAATCTGTACCCAGTTCTCCCGGTAGTGTTCCCATGCCCAGGAGCTTGTCGTTGGTATCCGAATGATACAAATACCACCATCTTCCAATCGTTCAGCTACCATCTTAAGCGTCTCAGCGGGAATGGCGATGTGCTCGAAGGAATGATGAAAGGTGATTATATCCCATTTCCCCTTTATTTCTGATAGTTCTGTCTTTTCAATGAGGAGATCATTGGGATAAAGGATACTCTGTTCTATAAATGGATCACAACCTTTCAGGCTGGTGTATCCAATTTCAGTAAGGGGATAGAGAAACTTTGATCCATTGCCACAACCCACATCGAGTATGGAAGTCTCATTGGTCAGGTTCAGGCGTTTTAATACCTTGTATGATTTCAACGGGGATAGCAGCCTGATAAGCCACAATGCAAAAGAGCGATTAATCGCTGCTCTTACCGAGAGCCTTCTCCACCATCCTTTGAATCCCCGAAACTTAATACCGGGATCATCGGAAAAACTGTAATAGTTATCCGGGTAGAAAAGGCTCATATCTTCGGGCGGATTGAGGAGCTGTAGACAAAGGCAATTTTCGCAGTGGAGGTATTTGAATTCCTCTCTCATTCCAAACATCATTTCACGGACGGTATAGATACCGTCTTCCTGCTGATGCCCACAAATTATACAAGTATATGACAAGCCTATCTTTTGAGCAATTTATAATTCTTGTAACCGAAGAGTTGCTTGCCCCCCAGAAAATTTTGTTCGATCCAGGTGAGTAAGCGGTATTTCATTTTCTCATGTTTCTGCATATGCTCACCGGGGCCGCCTTCATACCTCAATTGATCCTTCCAGTCAAAACGGCTGATCATTCGATCCATTACTTTGGGATGAGTTTCAGTGAATTCCTGGATACGGCTTAGATCACCGTAATCGTATAGATCCGCATCATTTTTGAAACGTTCCTCGGTATTCTGTACACCGCGATGGATCGTATTAAAGGCTTTTCTCTTCTTTTGCATATACCGCGGCGGCCTGACAAATCCGTAGTGATAGATGTAAGCATCCACCGCAGCTACATTCAGCTTATAGGTCCCCTTCTTTTCACGATAACTCACCCCGTCGAATTCCGGAATCCGTCGGAAAGTCTGGGCTGACCACCAGGAATAAATATCGGGTCGGTTCCGCACTATCCTGATCTCGCGGGGATACCAGGCATGCGATAATACGTAGTGATCATAATCTCCCCAGAAGTGCTTGTAGTGGAAAAGCAACCCTTCCACCTTTTCATCATCGAGCAATTCCTCACATCGTGCCTTGATCACCGGGAGGTATTTTTCATGAACGACTTCGTCACTCTGAATATAAAAGAGCCAGTCCCCACTACAAGCCTCTTTGGCGATATTGGATTGGTGTGCATGCACGGTACCCCGGGGAAATTTTTCAAGGTCCCAGGTTGTATGGATGATTTTGATCTTATCAGATCCAATGCTCAGAATCTCCTCTTCTGTCCGATCATCATCATCACAATTTCCCAGTGCCACTACGAATTCATCGCAAATGGGAAGTATTGACTCTATCGCCTCCCTGATCGGGTAGTAAAGCTTTGTGGCATTGCGAACCATGGAAAACCCGCTGATCTTCATTCTGCTAATTTATTTAGTCCATTAAGGCATACAAACTGATTGGCGGCCTGCTTCTCTTTCATGATCGCCTGGTTAACCGACTGGTCAGTCCAGCTTTCTTCGTGATATAAATGGTATTGTACCGCAGTATTTCTTACAGAGACAAGTGAGTATCCGACCCCCTGGAACCTCCAGGTCAAATCCGTGTCCTCCCCTATTGCGGGCAGTATATAGTCTTCATCAAAGCCATTGATCTCCTCTATGGCAGATCGGTGGAAAGACATGTTACATCCCTTAATAAGCTTCATGTTTCTCACTTTAGGAATAATTCCAAGAATACCTCCCGGATCGATAAAAAAACCCTCCTCGTAAAACTTAGCACCGTCTTTCCTGATCGATCGCATCTCCCTGACGATTTTCTTTTCAAAAGATAAAAGGTCGGAAACGCTTTCCCGAAGCTCTTCGGAGTACACTGGGCCAAGTTTAAGTCTTTTACCTGCAACAATACTTTCTTTTGAGGCGCTTTTGACATGAAACTCTACAAAACGATGGTGGGGTACACAGTCTCCGTCAATAAAGATCAGATAATCTCCATTGGAGTTTCTGATTGCATTATTCAGGGCTTTATTTTTCCGCCAACCTTCATCTTTCTGTATGAGGTGCAGTATGTCGTATGGACTTTCACAGGAGCTGATAAATTCCTTCATTTCCGCCGATTCCCCATCTTCAGAAATTACTACTTCAAAATCCTTGTATGTTTGAAATTTCAGAGCCTCCATGATCACATGAAGGTCAGCAGTGTTACGATATACTGAAATAATAAGCGAAACGGTCATCCGATTAATCCTGAGCTCCCTTTTTGATACCAAATTCTGTCCAGGTTTTTCCAGTACGCCGCGTTTCCTTCCGAATATTCTTATTCTTATTAATTGACTCGGGAGTATTATATCCCCTTGCATGATCCAGATGAATACAGATGGCACTGTACCTGATCTGCTTGCTTTTCAGGCCGAGATTGACCAGCCTTTCGCCCAACTCCCTGTCCTGACCTCCGTACTGCATTTCTTCGTTGAATCCGTTTACTGCCACTATATCAGACTTCCATCCGGATGAATTATGGCCATTCCACGTAGCCTTGGTTGGGGTTATAAAATTGAGGAAGTCCTCTTTGAAGTCATTACTCGTAAGCTTAAGGGTCTTGTAGGTTTTTTCCAGCCCGTTGTTATACAACCAGTCAACATCGAAGGCCCGACCGTCGGCAATGTGATCTCGCGAGATTTTTTCACTGGTCTCCATAGGCAGTTTAAAATATCCACCTGATAAAAAATATCCCTTCTCGCCTTTTTTAATATGGATTTCTACAAAGTCCTTTCGCGGTATACAATCCCCATCACTGAAGAGCAGATATTCACCCCTGGAGGCCACGATCGCTTTGTTTAATATGGCTGATTTCTGAAATCCATCATCCGGGTGCCAGACATGTTGAATTCCAAATGAACATTGTGATTGGAATTCTTCAATTAGCTTTTTGGTGGGTTCTCCCGATCCATCATCAGCAATTACTACCTCAAAATCGTTCGAGGTTTGATACTCATAACCCCAGAGTACTTTTTCAAGCCATTTAGGGTTATTGTAGGTACTGATGATCACACTTACTTTCATAGAAAAAAAGAAAGTGCAAAACTACGAATTTTTCAATGAGGATTAACTTTGAATTCAGTCAGTTC
>JAHEKQ010000003.1 GCA_024638265.1 Flammeovirgaceae bacterium | reverse complement strand
CGACATCTGAAGTCTTTTCCGTTTCCCCGAATCGGGAATATGATTTCAAGGCATAAACGATCTTTCCTGCTTTTTGAACTGCCGTCTCAATATTTTGCGTTGTTTTATTCTGGCTGATCAGCCCGAATGCCGCACCAATAATGGAGTCCCTGTTGGGATGACAGATCAACTCCCTGTATTCGTCAAGGGAATCAGTAATGTTCATATCTACCAGCCTGTCTGCCAACAAATCGGCAGATTCAACATTCCAGTTTTCCAATTCACTTCTTATCTCCCTTCGCTTCATCCTGGCTTCCTTGGTGGAAAGCACCTGGATTTGAGAGGACCCGCGACGAATCATCCGGTAAAACAGTTGGTTCTGATCTTCCGGAAGACTTTTCAGTACATAGGGGAGTGAGGAAAGACAACCCCAAAACCCTTCTTTAAGTGAACCGGCTGAAGCTGTAATAGCACCTAATGGAGTATTGATCTCGTGGGCTATACCTGCCATAAGCTGACCAAGAGAGGCCAGTTTTTCTGACTCGATCAATTTGCCCTGTGCAGCCTGCAGCTCTGTTATCGTTTTCTCTAACTTATTTTGGTTATCTTCAAGCTCACGGGTACGCTCCTTTACTTTATCCTCCAGCGAAGTGTTCAACGCGTTGAGTTCCCTGTTTTTCTTTTCGAGATCCTTTTCACGATCATAAGCATTTAATGCTTCATTAACCGTCATTTGAAGGTCGGTATGTTTCCAGGGCTTGGAGATATACCTGTAAAGGTTGATCCTCTTAACCAGGTCAAATAATTCCTCATTATCGGCATGGCCAGTAAGCAGAATCTTATTGGTCTTGTCCAACTTCTCATGGACCTTCATGAGCAACTCATCTCCGGGCATACCGGGCATGATCTGGTCTGAGATCACCAAGGCGATTTCCTCACCTGCTTCCGTAAGCTCATCTATTAATGTCAGTGCTTCATCCGCACTTTCCACGCATTCGATGGACACATCCCGGCTTACATGGGACTGAAGCTGGGTTTTCAGAGAGTTTAAGATGATCATTTCATCGTCAACACAGAGGATCGTCTTTTTCATAGTTTTCATTTTTTGAACACTACAAATCTATCCTGAATGTCCCGGAGCCTGGAAATAATGAGACTTATGGAAAGGATTTGAAGACGAATGGAACAAATCCTTAGACGAGTTGAAAAGGCCCGCTGAATCAGCGGGTGATCGATTGATTAAGGAGATTTAATTGGCAACAAGCACCAAAATATCTGGATCATTACCCTCTCCACGAGGTATTTGAAGGCTTATCTCTGAAGGACCAATACCGGTAACCAGCCACTCACCCTCTAATTGGTCCATGGGAGCATCTGGATAATCCAGGACCAGAAATGCGGTCGAAACGGAAAGCCAGGTTCCGTCGATGGTTTCATTTTGATCGGTCGCGGAGGTCAGGCCCTGATCTGAAAAACTGATGGTAAATCCAGCGAAATCAGAGGTTTTGTCAGTGTCTGAAACTACGTATTCATCAACCACCCAGGTCTTTGCCTTCAACACTGTTTCCAATTCATCATCTCCTGATGGAAACTCCCTTTCCAGTACCAGGAAATCCGAGTAGTTATCGCCACCGCCACTATGACCCAACATGATTTTATCATTGGTATATAAGATGATATCCCAATCCTGGTTCAGTCGGTCCAGGGGATCCTGGTTATCGAAATCCAAATCAAGTCGAAATTGTTCGTTGTCACCGCCGGTCTGCCATGTGCCATTCAGTGGATTACTTTGAAAATCTACCACGATGTTGCCATCCACACTGAAATCAAATTGATAATCCACGTAATTGGAAGAAAGATCCTCGTTGTCATAGAACACCGTCACCACCCACTGCCCCGCGGTCAGGAATGAAATGAGCTGACCATCCTCTAATATATCCGCCTCATAGTCATCCTCCTCATCACATATGTCTTCTGCCATGTCAATTATATCTTCGAGTTCATCATTGTCATTGGCAGTGAGTACCATCCCATCACTAAGTACCATCTGTACGGGGAATTCAATGCTGAAATAATCCCCAGGACCTGAAATGGACAATAATGCAAACAAAGAAGAGTCTGAGCTGATGGTATAGTTGAAGAGTTGTTCTCTACCGGAATCATAAAAGGCTATGGTAATAGGGTAAACAAAGTCAATGCATTCAATATCATCATCTTCGATCAGCCCTTTTTCACATTGTTCTGTCCATACTTCCAGTTCATCGCGATTGTTGACGACCACCTCGCTGTGATCCCTGACGGAGCATGGTGAGCAAGCAGCACAGCATATTTACCCACATTCGCTCCTGAGTCGATAATGATTTCGGGATTGGTCTTTCCTATTTGCTTAATGACCCTGAGTTCACCATTACTTAGAATATCGTGGTTTCTGTTTTCATAAAAACGGTTCAGTGACCTGCCAAATCCAGCCAGGGATTTAAAAAGCAGGGTATGAGAATTCCTTTTTATAAATCTTTTCAGTGAAGACACCCTCGAAAATCAGAAATTTATTATTCATGGCAAAACATTGCCCCACTAACCGTGTTGTTGTTGCGCATGCAATCATTTAATAAGATGAGCAAAGTTGAAACTGAAGTGATGATCCAGGATTCACTGGTAAACCTTTTGGCCCGAACCGTAAAAAACATGGATCTCTTTATCACCGAGCAATTGAAAAGCCGCTCAATTGACCTTACTAAGGTTCAATTAATGCTCCTCCTTCACCTGAAGGACGGAAATGGATTAACCCAACAGGTGCTGGCGGAAAACACTAATCGCGATAAGGCAAGTATTGCCAGGTTGATTGATACCATGGAACGTAAAAACCTGGTAGCGCGAATCCCATCAAAGTCCGACCGGCGAATTAATCATGTGCATATCACCAAATTCGGCCTTGACCTGATTAAACAAGCCGAACCCATACTTAAAGATTCAATGAATGAGCTCCTTCTGGGCATGTCTGATGACGAAGTTTCAACAATGGTCGAGCTTTTGGAAAAGGTGGTAAAAAATTCGGCCCCAAAAGAACTGGTAGCGTAACAAGTCTGGCTCAGTTTATCCCTTTTTGATGATATCATACGGTTCGATATATTGTGTTGGCCATAGGCTTGCGCAATGAGCAACAACCTCCTCTCATTTCTTATTTCTTTTTTCACTGTCCTTATGGTCCTTTGGATTTCTCGAAGAGATGAGCATTGGGTCAAGGCCATTCTAAATTGGTTTCCAGCTATTCTATTTGCTTATGTGATCCCGGCGGTCATTACCCATGTAGCCAACCTTGATCTGAAGCAGGGTTTCATCAATACTTTGAGCAGGGATTGGATTATTCCCCTGGCCATCCTTTCGGTAATGAGTGCACTTCCCTTCAAGCAATTAAAGATCGTTGGATTCAAACCTATCCTGCTTTTTGTATCAGGTTCCCTGGCCATCGCCACGCTGCCAGTCATCCTGGTCTGGATGAGTAATATTTTGATACCTGAATCCCGGGACCTGTTTATTGGAGAATCCTATTGGAAGGGATTGGTGCCTATTGTTGGTGGCTGGATTGGAGGGAGCACCAGCCAATTAGTCCTCAAAGAAGTCGCCGGAACTGAAGAGGGCTTATTCCTTAGCATACTGGTACTAGATAACATACTGGTTAATATCTGGACCATATTAATGTTTCAACTGATCAAGCGAAGTGACTCAATAAACAGGAGACTGGGAATCCGGTCTGGTATTGCCAAATTGGAATCGCTCGATTCGGGGATAAAAAAATACTCAAAGCCTGTCAGCCTTGTTATAATGCTGCCGATAGTGATACTCTCCTGGTGGGTAATTACCTCATTTCTCTGGAAGGTGATCCTTTTGTCATTGGTTGGATTAGCTCTTGGAAACCTATTAAAGAGATGGGATACCTCCTGGGTACTCAAAATTGGTGGTATTTCTATTATTGCAATCATGGCCATTCTCGGTCTGAAACTGGACTTTAGCCAGATGTCACTTCCTTGGCCATTGGTCTGGTTGGTGATCATGTGGTTGATCCTTCACTATGTAATCATGATGATTACTGCAGCGGTCCTTCGGCTGAATATCGCCTGGGTACCGATCGCCAGTATGGCCAACCTGGGGGGTATTTCGACGGCTCCTGCGGTAACATCCGCCTATAAAAAGGAACTCATGCCCCATGCCATTCTCCTCGCAATTCTCAGCATGATAAGCGGTACCGCCTGGGGACTTTTAACCATCTATTTGTTTGGTCTTTTCTAGTGGCACGCCTGGTCAGGATACGGGAAGAGGATACAGGAACGCATATGAGGAAGGAGGGGGGAGTGGGATGGGCAAAAGGGATGTGGTTATTTGCACATCAAAGTATTATACCCTCTCCATTTTTTATGGAGAGGGTGGATCACTCGCCCGGAGCGGATGCGCAGGGTGAGTGAGCCGGGTGAGGTTTATTTCACCATACAGGAACGCATATGAGGGTGGAGCAGTGTGAGCCTGCAGGCAGGCAGGTGTGTGTATTGAGTAGGATACTGGAACAATTGAACAATTGAACAATCGAATTAGGAAGTCCCGACCACCGACCACTGCCCACCGTCTACCCAATAGAATCAAACCCACAATACGGCCTCAACACCTCGGGTATTACAATTCCCTCTTCGGTCTGATTGTTCTCAAGCAGTGCCGCTAATATGCGGGGTAAGGCGAGGGCACTTCCATTAAGAGTATGTAACAGTTGGCTCTTCCCGTTTTCATCCTTATACCTGACCTTCAGCCTGTTGGCCTGGTAGGTTTCGAAATTACTTATGGAACTTACCTCCAGCCATTTTTTCTGTGCGCCGCTGAACACTTCCATATCAAAAGTCTGGGCGGAAGTGAACCCGAGGTCCCCACCGCAGAGGTTCAGCATCCTGTAGGGCAATTCCAGTTTTTCCAGCAAACTCTGAACATGTTGCACCATTTCGTCCAGGACCTTGTAGCTCTCTTCGGGATAGGTAATCTGTACGATCTCCACCTTATCGAATTGATGAAGCCGGTTCAATCCACGAACATTAGCTCCCCAGGCCCCTGCCTCTCGCCTGAAACAGGGCGAATACCCCACATTTTTGACCGGCAATTGTCCGTCATCGAGGATGACATCCCTATAGATATTGGTAATCGGCACCTCGGCCGTAGGTATCGCATACAGGTTATCGGTCGTCATGTGGTACATCTGTCCTTCCTTATCAGGTAGTTGACCGGTACCGAGTCCAGAGGCTTCATTGATCAGGATGGGGGGTTGGATTTCTGTATACCCACCCTTCAGTGCTTCTTCTAAAAAGAAGTTGATCATGGCCCGTTGAAGTCGGGCTCCCTTACCTTTATATACCGGGAATCCCGCCCCGGTGATCTTATTTCCCAGCTCAAAATCGATGATGTCGTACTTTACGATCAGGTCCCAGTGAGGCATGGCTCCTTTGTGCAAGTCGGGCTTGTCGCCATATTCCATGACGACCTCATTATCATTTTCTCCCACTCCGGCAGGCACCTTATCATTGGGAATATTCGGGATATCATATAATTGTATCCTTAGGTCGTTCTCAATCTCCTTAAGTTGGTCGGCCAGTTCCTTTGATTTCGCTTTGTTTTCCTGCGTTGCCTTCTTCGCTTCTTCAGCTTCCTTGCGTTTCCCTTCTTTCATCAGCTGACCAATTCTCCTGGCCGCAACATTCCCATCGGCAAGTATCTGGTCTAGTTGGCCCTGGGTAGATTTCCTCAAGTCGTCTGTTTCAATGATGCGATCAATCGCTTCAGAGGGGTTTTCAAAATTCCTTTTCTTCAATCCCTCAATAACTTTGACCTTGTTATCGCGAATGTTGTTTACCAGAAGCATATAATAAGTGTTTTAAGGGGGGCAAAATAAGTCAATTTTGAACAAAATATTCTCGTGTTCTGTTTGATTATATATATTGGAAGCCTATTATTGCAGTGTCAAAGGGACCCTCAAAGACTTCCCTCACACAAACAACCCTTTCATTTACTGATTATTACCTGAAAAATCAATCGACTGTTCTGACAGTTTAATCGTGATCTCAGAAACAACGAATTCACACAACTTTTTATGTATACTATTGACGAATTAGAGATGAGGCTTCTCTCCGAATTAAAGGAGATAGCAGAAGAAGTAGGCTTAAAAAACTACAAGCGCCTCTCAAAACAAGATTTAATCTATAAGATCCTGGACCTCCAGGCTGTAGACCCCAACGCCGTTAAAAAGAAAGATACCAACGGCAGCACTTCCACCGAAGTAGAAAGCGCTTCACCGGAAGTACAAAGTGCTTCCCCTGAAGTAAAAGAACAAAAAGAAAAAAAGGATCGGAGACCTCCTAAGAAAAAGGTCCGAAAAAGGGAAAACGTTGCCCCGGTTGACAAACAGTCTGATAAAAAAGAAGATTCGTCTGATGCCCCGGCCAGCCCCGAAAAACCTGTGGCGGAAAAACCTCCCCAACAAAAATCAAGACCGGACCGCAGGGAACGGCCTGACAATAACGGAGATGACCGAAGGAAAAAGAAAGAAAGCTTTATCAAGGATTTTGATGGAGTGATTTCCAGTGAAGGTGTTCTCGAGATGATGCAGGACGGCTATGGTTTCCTACGTTCCAGTGACTACAACTACCTGGCAAGCCCAGACGATATTTATGTATCTCCTTCGCAGATCAAACTTTTCGGGTTAAAAACCGGTGATACTGTCAAAGGTGAAATCCGACCCCCTAAGGAGGGTGAGAAATATTTTGCCCTGTTAAAGGTGGATACGGTTAACGGAAAAACTACAGATGAGATCCGTGACAGGGTTTCATTTGAATATCTCACTCCACTTTTCCCGGAAGAGAAACTAAAACTGAGTACCAATAATCCAAGTAATTATTCGGCAAGGGTTTTGGATCTCTTTGCGCCCATAGGTAAAGGCCAAAGGGGAATGATCGTGGCGCAACCTAAAACGGGTAAAACGGTACTCTTGAAAAACGTGGCCAATGCCATTGCAGAAAACCATCCTGAGTGTTACCTCATCATCCTGCTGATCGATGAGCGCCCTGAGGAAGTGACCGATATGGCGAGAAGTGTAAAGGCTGAAGTTGTTTCCTCCACATTTGATGAGCAAGCCGAAAGACATGTGAAAGTGGCTTCCATTGTATTGGAAAAAGCCAAGAGGATGGTTGAATGTGGTCACGATGTAGTGATCCTGCTCGATTCCATCACAAGACTTGCCAGGGCTCACAATACGGTAGTACCATCTTCAGGAAAGATACTTTCCGGGGGTGTTGATGCCAATGCACTGCACAAACCCAAGAGATTCTTCGGTGCTGCCAGAAATGTAGAAAACGGCGGCTCACTGACGATTATCGCTACAGCCCTGATCGAGACTGGATCTAAAATGGACGAGGTCATCTTTGAAGAATTCAAAGGAACCGGTAATATGGAACTCGTACTCGACAGGAAACTCTCGAACAAGCGAGTATATCCCGCTATCGACGTCCCCGCTTCGGGAACGAGACGGGAAGACCTGTTGCTCGGCGAAGAAGAACTTCAGCGTGTATGGATCCTCAGGAAATTTATGTCCGATATGAACTCTGTGGAAGCCATGGAATTCCTGCTCTCCAAGATGAAGGGAACCAGGAATAATGAGGAGTTTTTGGTTTCAATGAACGGATAGGGGAGCTAACAGATAACAACTAACAGTTAACAGTAAATTATTTAGTCTGTGAACCACATTGCTGCTTTACTGCTCTACTGCTCTACTGCTCTACTGAATGTCATTCTTTAAGAGGTCCAAAAAGCCAAATCTTCCCCCCTTAACAGATCTGGAAGACAACCCCTTAAAAGTGGGAGACACTGTGGAATCCCTGCGTTATGATCTGGGGAAATCGGTGATAGTTGATGATGATGGCGAATACTATTACGAATCGCTATCCAGCGGAGAACGGGTACACTGGTTGAAAATGGTTGACGCCTCCACGGAAAGGCAAAAAGTAAAAAAGATAAGCGACTGAAAGGGTCGCTTTTTTTATGACTTCCTCCTTATCTATCAGCTTCATTGTTTATTCCCCTTTTCCCTATTAGATTTGCGACAATTTATACTAATCAACCCTCCACTTACTTATGCCAAGAGACAGAAGTATCCGCTCAGTCCTGATTATAGGGAGCGGACCCATTGTTATCGGGCAAGCCTGTGAATTCGATTATTCTGGATCACAAGCAGCCAGGTCACTCCGTGAAGAAGGTATCGAAGTTATCCTGATCAATTCCAATCCGGCCACCATTATGACTGATCCCGTTACGGCGGATCATGTCTACCTAAAACCACTGACCAAAAAGTCGATCAAGGAAATCCTCGAGAATCACAACATTGACGCTGTGCTTCCGACCATGGGGGGTCAAACGGCCTTGAACCTTGCAATAGACTGCCAGACTGCGGGTCTTTGGGATCACTACGGAGTCAGGATGATCGGTGTAGATGTGGGGGCGATAGAAACTACGGAGGACAGGGAAAAATTCCGGCTTAAAATGAAAGAGATCGGGATCGGCGTTTGTAGGGGAGAAACCGCCACCTCCTTTCTCCAGGGAAAGGAAATTGCCCAGGAGATCGGTTTTCCACTCGTAATCAGGCCGTCGTTTACCCTTGGCGGTAGTGGTGGCGGGTTCGTAGAAAAGCCCGAGGACTTTGACAAGGCCCTGAATCACGGCTTGCACACTTCCCCGGTACACGAGGTGCTGGTGGAACAAAGTATACTGGGTTGGAAAGAATACGAACTGGAATTGCTGCGCGATAATAATGGAAATATTATCATCATTTGTTCCATTGAGAACTTTGATCCGATGGGTGTCCACACGGGGGACAGTATAACCGTTGCCCCTGCTATGACCCTTCCCGATACGGTATACCAGGAAATGAGGGATATGGCTAAAACCATGATGAACGCCATCGGTGAATTCGCCGGGGGCTGTAACGTACAGTTTGCCGTCGATCCTGAAACCGATGACATTATAGGGATTGAGATCAACCCCAGGGTATCGAGATCCTCAGCGCTGGCCTCGAAAGCAACGGGGTATCCGATCGCGAAGATCGCCGCCAAGCTGGCGATAGGCTATAACCTCGATGAACTGAGTAACGCTATTACAGGTACTACCTCCGCTTTCTTCGAGCCCGCCATTGACTACGTGATCGTAAAAATCCCTCGATGGAATTTTGATAAGTTCGAGGGTTCTGATCGCTATTTGGGCTTACAGATGAAATCGGTAGGTGAAGCTATGGGAATCGGGAGGAATTTCCAGGAAGCCCTGCAGAAGGCATGCCAGTCGCTGGAGATCAAACGAAACGGCCTTGGAGCCGATGGAAAGGAACTCAAAGACCAGGATGCCATTCTTCACAGCCTCAAAAAACCCAGCTGGAACAGGCTCTTCCATATCTATGATGCCTACAAGCTTGGGATTTCACCCAATACCATACAGAAGTCTACCAAGATCGATAAGTGGTTCCTTAACCAGATCGAAGAACTCATTCACCTCGAGGATAAAATTGAGAAATATTCCCTCGATACCATTCCTGTAGAACTATTCCGGGAAGCCAAGGAAAAGGGCTATGCTGACAGGCAGCTTGGCCACCTGTTGAATTGCCTGGAGAGTGAGGTTTATAATAAAAGAAATGAACTGGGAATCAAGAGGGTGTACAAGCTGGTGGATACCTGTGCAGCAGAATTCGAAGCCATGACGCCCTATTACTACTCGGCTTTCGATAACGAAAATGAATCGGAGGTTTCCGATAAGAAGAAGATCGTTATCCTCGGTTCGGGGCCCAATCGCATTGGCCAAGGTATAGAATTTGACTACAGTTGCGTTCACGGAGTGCTCGCTGCCAAGGAATTGGGCTACGAGACCATTATGATCAACTGTAATCCGGAAACCGTCTCCACGGATTTCGATGTGGCGGACAAGCTCTACTTCGAGCCTGTTTTCTGGGAGCATATCTATGATATCATTAACCATGAAAAACCTGAAGGGGTGATCGTGCAACTCGGAGGACAAACCGCGTTGAAACTCGCAGAAAAACTCGATCGCTACGGGATCAAGATCATTGGTACCAGCTTTGAGTCACTCGACCTGGCAGAAGACCGGGGAAGTTTTTCCACCTTGCTCAAGGAAAACAATATCCCCTACCCCGAGTTTGGTGTGGCAAATGATGCTGAAGAAGCCATTGAACTCTCGAAGGATATCGGTTTCCCGCTTCTCGTCAGGCCTTCGTATGTATTGGGGGGACAGAGTATGAAGATTGTTATCAACGAGAACGAACTGGAATCCCACATTGTAGATATCCTCAAAAAAATTCCAGGTAATAATGTCCTGCTCGACCACTTCCTGGATGGAGCCATTGAGGCAGAAGCTGATGCCATATGTGACGGGGAAAATGTCTACATCATCGGCATAATGCAGCACATCGAGCCCGCCGGAATCCATTCCGGTGACTCATTTGCCGTACTGCCTCCCTATAACCTGGGTGATTTTGTGATAAAGCAAATTGAAAACTATACGGAGAGGATTGCCCTTGCACTAAATACTGTAGGACTCATTAATATTCAGTTTGCCATCAAAGATGACAAGGTATATATCATAGAGGCGAATCCAAGGGCTTCCCGAACAGTCCCGTTTATTTGTAAGGCATACCAGGAACCCTATGTGAACTATGCGGTGAAGGTTATGTTAGGAGCCAATAAGGTGACCGACTTTAAGTTTGATCCCGTCAAACACGGTTATGCGATAAAAGAGCCTGTTTTCTCATTTCACAAATTCCCGGATGTAAATAAAGAGCTAGGTCCTGAAATGAAATCGACCGGTGAAGCGATATACTTTATAGATGACCTGATGGATGACTACTTCCTTAAAATCTACTCTGAGCGCAACTTATACCTGAGTAGGTAGGTTATATATGGTAACATGAAATTTTTACTTTACATACTTCTCTTTTTCATCCTGTTCCGATTGGTTTCAGCAGTGATCAGGATGATGGTAGGCCGCCCGGGTCAGAAGAATGTGAATAACAAGCGTCCGAAAAACTCCAATGTGAATGTCGATAAGGATCGCGGAGATCAAAAGGGCTATAAGGGCGGAGAATATATCGATTACGAGGAAGTAGACTAAATACCTTTCCCGGATGAAAATCAATTTTTCGAAATACCAGGCAACGGGTAATGACTTTGTTGTCATAAATGGAGACAGGGAGTCTGTTCCAATAGATGCTGAATCCCTGGGTCTGCTTTGTCATCGCCGTTTTGGCATTGGTGCTGACGGCCTGATAATAGTGAATTCTGACCCTCAATATGATTTCAGGGTCGAGTACTACAATCCCGATGGCTCGAAAAGCTTTTGTGGCAATGGAACGCGTTCTGCCATACATTTCGCACATAAAGAGGGTTTTATTAGTAATAAGACTACAGAGTTTTCAGCCTTTGACGGTATCCATCAGGCTGAAATCCTCGATACTCAAAATATAAGGGTGAGCATAGGCGACGTACATAATGTCAGGCTTTTGGAGGATGGTACATTTGTTGATACGGGTTCGCCACACCTCGTGAGGTTTGTTCATGATATTGAAAGTGTTGACGTAATGGGTGTTGGAAGACGACTGAGGCACGAAGCACCCATTGAAGGTGGCACCAATGTGAATTTTGTCCACATGGAATCACCCTCGTTACTCAACATCAGGACCTATGAAAGAGGGGTTGAGAATGAAACCTATTCCTGCGGGACCGGTGTTACTGCCTCGGCGATTGCCGCTGCAGACAAAGGAGCGGTTAGTCCCGTAATTTTAAAAGCAAAGGGAGGAGAACTGCTGGTCGAATTCAAAAAAACGGATGGAGTGGGTTTTACGGATATATATCTCACAGGTCCTGCCGAATGTGTATTCAAAGGAACATATGAGAGCTAAATCCATTAACTTTGATTTTTCTATAAGGAGATGATAAATACGATTGCAAAGATATTTGGCGGAACCAAGTCGGAAAAAGACATCAAGAAGCTGATGCCGATGGTTGACTCCATCAATGCCGAGGATGAAAGGATGATGTCCTTATCACACGACCAATTGAGGGATGAGGTAGCCGCAGTCAAACAAGATATTGATAATTACCTGCAAGGCATCGATAAGCAAATCGAAGATCTGCATAGCCAGGTGGACGACAACCGCGATATAGATGTACATGCCAAGGAAGAGATTTTCGACCAAATAGATAAGCTCGAGGAGCAGAGAAATGTCGAGTTGGAAAAGGTCTTGATGGAAGTGCTTCCCAGGACCTTTGCCATTGTAAAACAAACCGCCAGGAGGTTTGTGGACAATGAAGTGCTTGAAGTTACTGCCAGCCTGGAGGATAAGCAGTTCGCTGCAGAAAAAGACTATGTCAACTTACAGGGAGAAAAAGCCCTGTGGAATAACAGTTGGGAAGCTGCGGGAAACCTTATCACCTGGGATATGGTCCATTACGATGTTCAGCTCGTTGGAGGTATCGTATTGCACGAGGGTAAGATCGCCGAGATGGCAACCGGGGAAGGAAAAACACTTGTCGCCACCTTACCCTCCTTTCTGAATGCACTTGCCGGACGAGGCGTACACCTCGTAACCGTAAACAACTACCTGGCCCGAAGGGACAGTGAGTGGATGGCACCCATATTCGAGTTCCACGGGATGAGAGTGGATTGTATTGACAAGTATGAACCCCATTCTGATGAGAGGAAAAAAGCCTATGCGGCCCACGTTACCTATGGGACAAACAACGAATTCGGATTTGATTACCTGAGGGATAATATGTCCCGTCATCCCGATGATATTGTCCAGCCAAAGCATCACTATGCCATGGTGGATGAAGTGGACTCCGTTTTAATTGATGAAGCACGGACTCCCCTGATCATTTCCGGTCCCGTGCCAAAAGGTGATGAACACGAATACTATGATCTCAAGCCCCGGATTGCCAAACTGGTGGAGGCTCAAAAAAAGCTGGTCAGTCAATATGTAATTGACGCCAAGAAATTCCTGAAGGATGACGCCAACAAGGACGGCGGACTCGCATTGTTCAGGGCTTACCGGGGACTTCCCAAGTACAAACCCCTCATTAAATTCCTCAGTGAGCAGGGAATCAGGCAAATCCTTACAAAAACGGAGAATTTCTACCTGGCTGACAACCAGAAGCATATGCCGGACGCAGACGAGCCCCTTTACTTTACCATCGATGAAAAACACAACAGTGTTGAGCTGACTGACAAAGGAATCAACCTGATAACGGGTGAAGGAGAAGATCCCAACTTCTTTATCATGCCGGATATCGGGGACGAAGTGGCGAAACTCGAAAGGGATGAGTCACTGAGCGAATCAGAAAAGGTGGAAAAGAAGGAGGAACTCATCAAGGATTATTCCATCAAATCCCAGCGGATACACTCGGTAAACCAACTTCTGAAGGCCTATACGGTGTTTGAAAAAGACACTGAATATATTATCGTAGACGGTAAGGTGAAGATCGTGGATGAGCAGACGGGCCGTGTAATGGAAGGAAGGCGATATTCTGATGGCCTGCACCAGGCCATCGAGGCAAAGGAGAATGTGAAGGTGGAAGATGCCACGCAAACCTACGCTACAATTACCCTTCAGAACTATTTCCGGATGTATCACAAGCTGGCTGGTATGACCGGAACCGCGGTCACTGAAGCAGGGGAATTCTGGGAGATCTATAAATTGGATGTGGTCACTATACCTACTAACAGGCCGATTACACGGAAAGACAACCAGGATATGGTTTACAAGACCATGCGTGAAAAATTCAATGCGGTGGTCGACGAAATTGTATCTCTTACCGAAGCGGGAAGGCCCGTTCTGGTGGGTACCACTTCCGTGGAAATATCCGAGCTATTGAGCCGGATGCTCAACATACGCAAGATCAATCACCAGGTACTCAATGCCAAGCAACACCAGAGAGAAGCAGAAGTAGTAGCGGAAGCGGGTAAGCCGGGTACGGTAACTATTGCCACCAACATGGCCGGCCGTGGTACTGACATCAAACTATCCCCTGAGTCCAAAGAAGCCGGGGGTCTGGCTATTGTAGGAACGGAAAGACATGAATCAAGAAGGGTCGACCGGCAGCTGAGGGGTCGTTCAGGAAGACAGGGAGACCCCGGGTCTACCCAGTTCTTTGTCTCCCTGGAAGATAACCTCATGAGGTTGTTCATGCCGGAGCGTATCTCGAGGATCATGGACCGTCTGGGCCTTAAGGAGGGGGAGGTTATCTCCCACAGTATGGTGACCAAGTCCATTGAGCGCGCTCAGAAAAAAGTGGAGGAAAACAATTTTGGGATCAGGAAGAGGTTGCTGGAATACGATGACGTGATGAACTCCCAAAGGGATGTCATCTATAAGCGCCGAAAGAATGCACTATTTGGCGAAAGGCTGGAGATGGATATCCTCAATATGATCCTTGAAACTTCCGAGGACATCGCTCTCAATACTAAAGCAACTCTCAATTACGACAGTTTCAAGCTCAGTGTACTCGGAACTTTCGGAATGGACTACGAGATAAGCAGGGAAGAATTTGAAAAGATTGAGGAGAATGAACTGGCACAAAAGCTCTTTGAGGCTGCGATGGATCACTATCACGGCAAGAATGACAAGATCGCCGAAAAGTCGTACCCGGTAATCAAGGTAACTCATGAGACTCGAGGGGCAACTGTAAAGAACATACTGGTACCATTCACAGATGGCAAGAGGCAGGTTGGAGTAGCCGCTAACCTCGAACGCTGCGTAGAAACAAAAAATAAGGAGCTCATCTTCGAAATGGAGAAAATTGTGACCCTCTCCATTATTGATGAATTGTGGAAGGAGCACCTGAGGGAAATGGACGACTTGAAGCAATCGGTACAGATGGCTGTTCACGAACAAAAAGATCCCTTACTTATCTACAAGTTTGAAGGATTTGAGCTCTTCAAGCAATTTATTGCCAAAGTGAATGAAGAGTCGGTGGCATTCCTGATGAAGGCTGATATTCCTGTCAAGGAGAGTGAAGAAGTGGAAGAGGCCAGAACAGGCAGACGACAGCGCCAGAGGCTCCAGGAGCGAAAGGATGAATCCCAGTCACTCCTCCAGGGTAGACAGGCCGAGGGTCAACCCAATCGTCCACCGGTGCAGAAGCAAATGCCTGTGAAGAGCGTCAAAACTGTGGGCAGGAACGACAAAGTAACCGTGCAGTATACCGATGGTACGGTGAAGAAAGATGTCAAGTTTAAAAAAGTGGAACAGGACATTAAGGAAAACAAGTGCATATTGATTGAAGATTAGTGAAGTCACTCTATACCATTGGATTTGCCTCATTTATGCTTCTGTTAGGAGCATGCTCGGTCATACCTATGTTGAGTGGTTCTTCTACGGGGGGTTCAAGCTATAGTGGGTACTCGGAAGACCTTTCCGTTCACAGGAAAGAACTTATCCCATTGGAGCGCACGACTTTGGTGGATACCAGTTCCTACGTGACAGAAATCCCTGATTCAGGTTATTATATGCCGGTCAATGATTCTGTAGATTATGTATTGGATAGTATTGCCCGGATTAGACTGGCAGATAATACGTTTACTGGCTATTCTATCCTTGTTTTTAACAGCCTGAACCGTACTGAGGCATTGAAAGTATTGGGGCGTGTTTACCGGATACTTCCCGATGAGGAATCAAAACTGGTATACAAGCAACCATTTTTCAGGGTAATGACCGGTAAATTCGATCATGAAATCCATGCCTATGGTAGCCTCAAGAAGGTCAAGGAACAGTTCCCATCCGCTATCATAGTCCCACAGAATTACAAGATCAAGGAATCCGGTGAAGACTAACCAAGCGCTTAAGGAACAGTTCAGGGAGCTGGCCCGAAATAACCTGGCGAGAACAGTGCGATGGCGGAGGCACCTCCATCAAAATCCAGAGCTTTCATTCCATGAAGAAAAGACCTCACAATTTATTAGGGAGGCTCTGACAGAATTAGGGATTCCCTACCGCGACAAAGTAGCTAATCATGGTATTGTTGGACTTATTGAGGGGAAAAACCCGTCAAAAGGGATTTTTGCCTTGCGGGCCGACATGGATGCACTTCCTATCAATGAGGAAAATGATGTCCCCTATCGTTCTCTCAACGAGGGTGTGATGCACGCCTGTGGCCACGATGCTCACACTGCCTCCCTTTTAGGAGCTGCAAATATTCTCAGGGAAACAAAAGAACATTGGGAAGGGACTGTTAAGCTCGTCTTCCAGCCCGCCGAGGAAAAAATGCCTGGCGGTGCCAAACAGATGATCGAGGAAGGTGCACTAAAGAATCCCGACGCATCGGGAATCCTTGGACAACATGTTTTCCCTCAACTCCCCGCTGGAAAACTCGGATTCAAATCCGGAATGTATATGGCGAGCTGTGATGAGATTTACCTCACAGTTCGGGGACAAGGAGGGCATGGGGCCGTGCCGGAGCTCACCATCGACCCGGTGTTGATTTCATCCCATATTGTTGTAGCACTCCAACAGATCATCAGCCGCAGGGCTTCCCCCAAGCAGCCCACTGTTCTTTCATTCGGAAAAATCGAAGGGAATGGAGCCACCAATGTTATCCCGGATTCCGTACGTATTGAAGGGACGTTCAGGGCATTTAATGAAGATTGGAGAACAAAAGCCCACCACTTGATACGTGAGATGGCTTCAGGAATAGCCGCCAGTATGGGAGCGGAATGCGAAGTAAATATCGTCAAAGGGTACCCCTTCTTAAAAAATAATCCCGATCTGACAGACAAGGTAAAGGCGATGGCCGTGGAGTATCTCGGCGAAGAAAACGTAGTGGATCTCGATATCTGGATGGCCGGAGAGGATTTCGCGTATTATTCCCATGAAATACCGGGTTGTTTTTATCGTTTTGGCGTGGCCAATGAATCAAAGGGTATTACTTCCTCCGTGCATACCCCCACCTTCGATATTGATGAAGATTCCCTTGAGATCAGCAGTGGTTTTATAGCCTGGGCGGCAATCAATTGCATTTCCTGACAAATCCTGTACCTTTGCGCACCTTGGAGAATTAGTGTGAAAGGGCAGGAGTTTTTACGACAGTTCAAAGAGCTTTACATCACCCGTGAAGTTGCCGGCGAAATACATCCAAATGAATCCCGGAATGTTGCATTAAAGGGCCTTGCAGGCAGTCTCGATTCGGTAATCGCAGCAGCGGTTTACAGCATTAACAAGCAGAATCACATGTTTGTCCTTCACGACAAGGAGGAGGCAGCTTACTTCCAGAATGATCTTCAGAATTTGTTGGGAAAAGAAGCACTCATGTTTCCCACCTCTTACAAAAGGCCCTACTCATTCGATGAAGTTGAGAACGCTAACATTCTTCAACGTGCAGAAATTCTCAATCGAATCAACCATAAATCCTCGTCGGGTGAACTCATTGTTACCTATCCCGAAGCGCTCACCGAAAAGGTGATCAATAAGCGATCGCTTTCCAAAAACACCTTTTCCATCTCCACCGGCCAGGAGATTGACGTAAACATGTTGAGCGAAATGCTGGTGGATTACGATTTCGAAAAAGTGGATTTTGTATATGAAGCGGGTCAGTTTGCATTGCGGGGAGGTATAATAGACGTTTTCTCTTACGCACATGAACTGCCTTACCGGATAGAGCTTTTCGGGAATGAAGTGGAGAGCATGCGTGAGTTCGATCCGGTCGACCAGCTCTCCAGGCAGGAAGTGAAGGAGATCAACCTGATCCCAAACGTTCAGACCCGTCTCGTAGAGGAGGAAAGGCAGTCTTTTCTCAAATATCTCCCCCGTAATACCAAAGTCTGGTTCAAGGATTACGAATACTGCCTGGAGGTGGTGAATAAGTATTTTGGCAAGGCCTCTGAATCATTTGACCTGGTTCTGTCCCAGAGTGATCAGACCCAGGTGGTACTTAATCCCGTAGATCTCTTTGTGGATAGTGGAACCTTCGAAGCTGACTCCGCACCTTTTGTGAAAATCGAGTTCGGAAGTAAATTCAACTTGCCTGAAAGCCGGGAATTCACTTTTGTCTCTTCCGCACAGCCATCATTCAACAAGAATTTTGAAATGATTGCTGAGAGCCTTCTTCAACTGGAAAAAGAAGGTATTAAACCAATAATTGCTGGGGAATCAGGCCAGCAACTCACCAGGCTTGAGGACATCTTTCACGAGATCAACCCCCAGGTAGAGTTTGAATCTGTACGACTGGGGCTGAGAGCGGGATTTGTTGATAAATTAGCAGGGGTTGCCTGTTATACCGACCATCAGATGTTCGGGCGTTTTTTCCGGTATAAAACACCCTCCAAGAGCTCCAGGTCCAAAGCCCTCACTCTCAAGGAACTTCAGCAGCTTCAACCCGGGGATTTCGTCACCCACATCGATTACGGGATCGGGAAATTTGCAGGGCTGGAAAAGAAGGTCAGTAACGGTAAAGAACAGGAGGCTATCCGGCTCGTTTACCGGGATGATGATTTGCTTTATTTGAGTATTCACGCCCTCCACAAGATCTCCCGCTTTACCGGAAAAGACGGGGAGCCTCCGCAGATATCAAAACTCGGCTCAAAGGAATGGGACAATAAGAAGAAGAAGGTAAAAAAGAAGGTTGCGGACATTGCCAAGGAATTGATCGAGCTTTATGCCAAAAGAAAGCAGAGTCCGGGTTATGCTTTTTCGGAAGATGGTTTTCTACAGGCTGAACTCGAGTCAAGTTTCCTCTTTGAAGATACCCCAGACCAGGCTACAGCTACCGGGGATGTCAAAGTAGACATGGAAAAACCCCACCCTATGGATCGTCTGGTTTGCGGAGACGTTGGATTCGGCAAAACCGAAGTAGCGATCCGGGCTGCATTCAAAGCGGTCTCCGATGGTAAACAAGTAGCCGTCCTGGTTCCTACCACCATACTGGCAATGCAACATTACCGGACTTTCCGGGAACGGCTTTCAGATTTTCCTGTGACGATCGACTATATCAACCGATTTAAAAGCACTACCGATATTAAAAAGGTCTTGAAAAAGGCCGCCGAGGGAAATGTAAATATCCTCATCGGAACCCACCGTATTGTAAGTAAGGATGTAAAGTTCAAGGATTTGGGATTGTTGATTGTGGATGAGGAACAGAAGTTTGGTGTGAAGGTCAAGGACCGTTTGAAGGAAATGAAGGTAAACGTAGATGTCCTTACCCTGACTGCCACACCCATCCCCAGAACATTGCATTTTAGCCTGATGGGGGCAAGGGACCTAAGTATTATTACCACACCGCCTCCCAACCGCCAACCTGTTACTACCGAGTTGCATACATTCAACGAAAACCTGGTCAGGGATGCAATAAGTTTCGAGTTGCAGCGTGGTGGCCAGGTATTCTTCGTGCACAACCGCGTCAGGGACATTGAAGAGGTTGCCAACATCATCCATCACCTGGTCCCAGACGCCAGGATCGGTGTAGCCCATGGCCAGATGGAAGGGCCGAAACTCGAGAAAGCCATGGTCAGGTTTATTGAAGGGGAAGTAGATGTGCTGGTCAGTACCAATATTGTAGAATCAGGACTGGATATACCGAATGCCAATACCATCATAATCAACCATGCCCATATGTTCGGCCTTTCAGACCTCCACCAGATGCGCGGGCGGGTTGGCAGGTCCAACCGTAAAGCTTTTTGCTACCTCCTGATACCCTCTATTATGGGGCTTACTTCCGATGCGCGAAAACGGCTGAAGACCCTGGAAGAGTTTTCTGACCTGGGAGATGGATACAAGGTGGCTATGCGCGACCTCGATATACGCGGCGCCGGTAACCTGCTGGGGGCGGAGCAGAGTGGCTTCATTTCAGATCTGGGTTTTGAGATGTACCAGAAAATCCTCGACGAAGCGGTACAGGAGCTTAAACAGACCGAATTCCGGGATCTTTTTGAGACCGACATCAGTGAAATTGCTAAAATAATCGCCCAGGACTGTATTATAGAAACCGATCTCGAGATATTGATCCCGGAAGATTATGTGAGCAACGTGTCTGAAAGGCTAAATCTTTACACCACCCTGGACAATTATAAGAAAGAAGAAGAACTTACGGAATTCAGGGATTCACTGGAAGACCGTTTCGGTCCGGTCCCGTCACAGGTGATGGAACTCATTGATAGTGTCAGGCTTCGATGGGATGCCCAGCAACTGGGCATTGAGAAACTGAGGTTAAAAGGTGGTAAAATGCGTGGGTTCTTCCTCTCAGAGAATAATGAACGGTTTTTCAGGTCTGAAATATTTGGTAGTATCCTGCAATATGCTCAACGAAATCCCGCGAGGGTGAGATTGACAGAACTGAAGGGCCGCCCATTACTGGCAATAAGTGAAGTAAGGAATATATCGGAGGCGAAGGAGATATTTGAAGATATCCTGGGAGTTAAAAGCTCATTAGCTCCTTAAACCTCTGGGTCTGACGGCGGGAGACATCGACCTCGTGGCCTCCTTTTAAATATATCTTGATACTACCACTGAACCAGGGTTCAATCTTTTCCACCCATTTAAGATTGATGATCTGTTGCCGGTTTGCACGGAAAAAGGTCTTTGGATCCAGCCTGCTCTCCAGGTAATTCAAGGTCCGGGGGATCATCGGTTTATTTTCATCAAAGTGGATCTTGGTATAATTCCCGTCCACTTCGAAAAGCCTCACATGGTCAAGGTGTACAAACCAGCATTTCTCTCCGTCCTTCACGAAGACCTGGTCATCAATGGTCATTCGATCCTCATCATCCCCTTCCGCCTTCTTCCTGATGTTTTCGGCAGCCTTTGATATCGCGGCAGATAGACGATCCTTATCCACCGGTTTCATCAGGTAGTCAAGGGCATTGTATTCGAAAGCTTTGATGGCATATTCATCGTAAGCAGTAGTAAATATGATCACCGGAAGGTATTCGAGATCCTCAAGCAACTCAAAGCCACTTTTCCCCGGCATCTGAATATCGAGAAATACCAAATCCGGCTTTTCCTCTTCGATCTTATCCTTAGCCTCAGCAGCATTTGCCGCCTCGCTGGATACTATTATATTATCGAACTCCTTAAGTAACCTTTTGAGCTCATTTCTTGCCAGTCGTGAATCATCTACAACAATTGCTTTCATAACATGCATTTAAAGTGGAACGGTAAACCTTGCCCTTACCTGTTCCCTGTTTATATTCTCCAGTGTAAGGTCTGCCATTTTCCCGAAGAGCAATTTCAGCCTGTCGGTAGCATTCTTCAATCCAATACCTGAATTCTCTGTGACATCCCGTTCAATCTGACCGGTATTGGTCACCTCCACTACCAGTTTGTCTTCGATCAGCCTGCAGTCCACACTGACCTCTCCCCCATCGGGAAGCTTGCTGATGCCATGCTTTATGGCATTTTCGACCAACATCTGAATGGCCATCGGTGGTATTTTATGATGCAAGGCCTTATCGTCGACATTCAACTCGAACTTCAACCTGTCTTCAAATTGTATGGATTCCAGGTTCAGGTAATACCTTACAATATCGATTTCATCCGCCAGGGTAACCTTTTCAGCATTATTAAACTGAATGCTGTACCTCAAAAGTGAGGATAGGTGTGTGATCATATCCCTTGATTTCTCCGGGTTCTCGGAGATAAGTGAACGTATGTTATTCAGGCTGTTAAATATGAAGTGCGGATTGATCTGGGATTTCAAGGCAATCAATTGCGCATCCTTCACTGAAGCCATCAAACGCCATTTTTCAATCTCACTGGCCTTATAGGAGGTAAACAGCTTGTAGAAAAAATAAATCAGGTTCCAGATAAAGAAAATGATGGTGAGGTTGAAAGTCAGGGCGAAATACCCCCAGATCGAATTTTCGGAATCGCTGAGTGAAACCAGTAATGTAACCGGAATAAACAGGAGCTCCCATATGATTGCCAGGACTAGAGGTGCGAGGATAATTCGAACGGCAAGTCTGCCAATACTGAGATTCTGCCAATTCTTCTTTTTGACATAAAGCCGGTAAAAATGGGAGAGAACGAAGCCAATTACTGACAGGGAAAGGTAGCTTACCACGATCCTCCAGTCAAATTCGTAGATGATTATACCAAAGGCCGTATAGCTTATGAGAAATAGTGACCACCCCGATATCTGGAAGGTCCAGTAAAGCTGATCTTGCTCTATCTTCGATTTAATCTTGTTTGCCATTGATCTTTATACGTTAAAAATGCAGCTATCTGCCTGTTATCCTCTACTCTTTCTATTTAACGGAAAAACTGACCCCTGAACGGCAGTTTGAACCATTGGTTCTCCTCATTTCCGGCTTATCCTCTACAACCGCAATTTGACGCAGAATCGACATTTTTTTTGATTATTATACCGTTTTATTGAAAATGATATACTATTTTGGCACTCTACTACGTCTAGCTTTAGCCGTGGTTTGTGTAAAATAAACCAATTCAAGACATTTGTCAGTAAGATTTTTTATGAAGATGAAGACCGATCGCTTAATCAAAAGTGCTTTACTTCTAGTTGGTGGCTCAGTGCTTTTAAGCTCATGTTTTTTGCGTGGAGCGGGTTTCCCCACGAGTGAGCAACCGGGTCAGTTCAGTACGGCAACTAACCTCGAGTTTAATACTCCTGAGGGTTTCCCCGTAGCCCCATATGAAGGTCAACCAGATGCACCCAATATGGTGTTTATTGAAGGTGGCCGGCATGTAATGGGCTCTTTCGAGGAAGACATGCTCACGAGAAGAGACAATATTGAAAGGACTGTATCCGTGGCTTCCTATTATATGGACGAAACGGAGATCGCCAATATTCACTGGTTGGAATACCTGTTCTATTTACAGGATTCTGTACAAACCAATCCTGACATTTACAGGGATGCATTGCCTGATACCACTGTTTGGGTGGGAAAACTGGCATTCAATGACCCCTATGTCGATCATTACCTGAGATATCCCGGATTCCGTTATTTCCCTGTTGTGGGTATCAACTGGAACCAGGCTAATAAGTATGCAGAGTGGAGAACCGCAGCGGTGAACCAGAACCTCAGCCGTCTCTATAATGACGATCCAGCCAATGCATGGAACGGCCAAGGACGAGTTCCCCTCGAAGAAGGTATTTATATCCCATCTTACAGACTTCCGACAGAAGCAGAATGGGAATACGCAGCGCAAGCATTGATAGGAACCCAGTGGTTGGATGAAAACCAGACCCACCAGAGACTTTATCCCTGGGATGGTCACGCAACAAGGAATCCCTATGGAAAAGAAATGGGTTATTTCCTGGCCAACTTTAAAAGAGGCCGTGGAGACTATGCTGGTATCGCAGGAAAACTGAATGATGGCGCACTTATCACTTCCTATATCTATGAATTCCCTCCTAATGATTACGGACTTTATAACATGGCCGGTAATGTAAGTGAGTGGGTAATGGATGTATACAGGCCATTGTCATTCCAGGATTTTGATGACCTGAACCCCATCAGAAGGGACGGATGGAAAGACTCTGATTCCACGTACAGGAATGCCCCTGCTTATAACAACAAGAAAAACAATCCTACCTCTTATACTTCATTGATCTCTAACCAGTCAAGGGTATATAAAGGTGGATCATGGAAAGATGTAGCTTACTGGATGTCTCCCGGTACGAGGAGATACCTGGATCAGGATAGCGCCACGGCCACCATTGGTTTCCGATGCGCCATGATCCGAGCAGGCTCAAATTTCTAAGAAATAGATACCAATTGAAGAGGCCGGTCCAAGACCGGCCTTTTTTATTTACCCGTAGCCAGGGTTACGGGTATTACCTCCTCCACTCCCGCTGAAAGAAGTGGGGAAAGTGCCGCCTCGATCGTAGCTCCCGTGGTATACACGTCATCGACCAAAATCACGGTCTTCCCCTTCAGATCAATAGTGGGTTGAGGCCGAAAAATGTCCTGTACATTCAGCAACCTATCCACTCTCGATTTCCTGGTCTGTGTAAACGTATCGCGTGTCCTTTCCAGGAAATTGGCACAAAGAAATATTCCGGTAGAATCGGATATGCCACGGGCCAGTTTTTCGCTTTGATTGTAACCGCGCCTCCTCTCCTTCGCAGGATGGAGTGGTATGGGAATAAGCAGGTCCGGTAGTTTTTCAAACTCCAGGACACTCCCCAACCAGTTCCCCAGCTGGATAGCAAGATCAGTATTTCCCTTGTATTTTACCTGTTTGAGAATATTTCCCACGATACTGGCCTTGTGATAATACAAGAGTGAATAGCCCTGTCTGATGGGATAGCGAAGGGAAAGGTAATCAACCATTTCCCTGTTAACGTACCCCTGATGCCGAAGGGTCGGTAAGTCTCCCAGACAGGTAAAACACAGGTGTTCCTCGGCTCTGACCATGGGTGTCATACATCCCGGGCAAAGTCTGGGAAAAATAATGGAAATGAAGTCTATTATTATCTCGTTTATTTTGTCTGTTCGTGCCATCGCGAGTCCTCTTATCTTGTATATCTTTACGACATGGATAAAGTGGATGAATTCAATGAATACCGCAGCAGGATGAATGAAAAGATCCTGTCTTCGGATAATAAGGTACTTAAAAGGATCTTCAACCTGGATACCAATGCCTTCGCAGAAGGAGCCCTGGAAAAGAAGACCAAGGAACTTATCGGTTTGAGCAATTCACTGGTTTTACGATGTGATGACTGTGTAAAATATCATCTCGGTAAATGTCATGAGATAGAAATATCTACCGAAGAGGTCTATGAAGCCCTTTCTATCGCAAGCCTGATCGGGGGTACTATTGTAATACCACACCTGAGGAGGGCTTTTGAATTCTGGGAGGCCCTGCAGTCCAAATCATGAAAAAAACAGATCCGGAATTGGAAATAAAATGGGGTAAACTACTCAATCGCGTGGAAGTCCTAATTGGCAAGCGCCCCACTGACCTCAATGGCATGCTGTTTCTCATAGGAATGCAGGAACTGGGCCAGGGAGTCAGAACATACTCCAAGGAAGAAAAGCAGGATCTGATGCATATCGCAGTTTGCAAAGTATTGAGCTATAGCGGATTTTACGAATTGGAAGGTGTCGATGAAGACGGTTGGCCACACTGGAAACTGGTCAAAAGCCTTCCACACTTCGACTTACTGGAGCAGGAGAACCTACTGAAAACCCATATTATAGAATATTTTGACAGAGAATTTCAATGAAGCTGGTATCGTATAATGTCAATGGTATAAGAGCGGCCCTCAATAAGGGCCTTTATCAATGGTTGAAAGAAGAAAATCCCGATATATTCTGTGTGCAGGAAGCAAAGGCACACAGTGATGACGTCGACTTGTTCAGTTTCCGCGAATTGGGATATGAGGTCCACTGGCACCAGGCTGAAAAGAAAGGTTACAGTGGGGTAGCGGTCTTCACAAAGCAAAAGCCTGAAAACGTAAAGGTTGGATGCGGTATAAAAGACTACGATAAAGAGGGAAGGATAATCCAACTTGATTTCAGTGATTTTAAGCTGGTCAATGTGTACATCCCATCAGGGAGTTCAGGAGAAGAAAGGCAAGCCTATAAAATGACCTGGTTGAAAGACTTCAAGGACTACATCGATAAGCTGAGGTCTGAAAATCCTCGATTAGTAATATGTGGTGACATCAACATTGCTCACCGGGAAATCGATATCCATAACCCCGTTTCAAATAAAAAATCATCTGGATTCCTGCCGGAAGAACGTCAATGGCTGACAGAATTCCTCGAACTCGGGTTTATTGATACCTTCAGGCACTTCAACCAGGATCCTGACCATTATTCCTGGTGGTCTTTCCGGGCCAATGCCCGCAATAACAACAAGGGTTGGAGAATTGATTATTTCTTCGCGGGAAAGAAGCTTGAGCAAAACCTGAAATCAGCGGCTATCCACCCCGATGCTCGCCATTCTGATCACTGTCCGATCAGCCTGGAGCTGCAATTCTGATTAACCCAGTAGTTCAGCTTTTCCGAATCGGCCTTTCTCGGATTTGACCTCGAGATTGAGAACTCCCCGTGGACAGACGGCAGAGCAAATTCCACAACCTACGCATGAAGAGCGAATGATATTCTGCCCGCGTTGAGCATACCACCTAACATCTATTCCCATTTCACAATAGGTACTGCAATTCCCACAGGAAATGCATTGTCCACCGTTAGTGGTGATCCTGAAACGGGATTTAAACCGTTGTACTACCCCGAGGTAGGCGGCAAGCGGGCAGCCAAATCGGCACCATACACGGTTTCCCATGAACGGGTAAAATCCTGTACCTACTACCCCTGCAAAGCCGGCTCCGATCCATAGTCCGTAGGATTCCCGAAGACTGTACGTATTGATTCCCAGGACCGTCCCTGAACCCGAAAAGTACGTATATAATACCCCGGCTGTCATGATTATGGCTAAGCCCAGGATTCCGTGTATCAGGTAACGTTCAATTTTCCAGCTCTTGAGCGTTTTATCGGATAGGTGCCGATAGGGGTCCCCCAGGGTTTCTGCTAGGCCACCGCAACCGCAGACCCAGCTGCAGTACCATCTCTTTCCAAAGAAATAAACAAAAACCGGGACGGCTATTACCACAAGTGCAATTCCCCACACGAGCATAAAGATTCCCAGGCCACCACTCTCAATAAGCGTGTTAAGCTCATTGTCGAAGAAGAAATCGTAGTCCAAAGGCCAGATGTTCTTGAAGTCATAATAGGGCTGGTTAAGCCGAACCAGGATTTCAGGGATAAGGAAGGCGAAGGAAGTTTGAAAAAACATTACCGAAACCGTCCTGAGAAGCTGGTACCTGGAATGCCTGTATCGAATGAACATCCTGACTCCCATCACGAGGATTACCAGTGTATATATGAAGCCATAAAGGAAAAATTGACCGGCAGGATTTCCACTCAGTGCCTGACTGACTGGATCCACCATGATGATCCAGGTGGTCATATATGGGTGGAAAAAATAGAGAATGATATAGAAGGCGATCAGGTAGGTACCCGTAAGAATTCCCAGCCAGCCGCGGTTACTCATGGGTTTTTTATGAATGTCTTCATTCCTGATACCCGGCTTCTGCAGGATTATATTGGGAAGGATATAAAGCAGACCCCCCAGTACCGTGCCCCCAAAGCAGAGAAGAAGCCAGAAAATACTATTGCCACTTACCGGACCCTCAGAAGAAGCTCTGGTCAAACGGTACTTAAGGTCCTTTATCCGGTACTTATCGAACCCGAAGGTGCCAATGATTGCGTAGTCCCTGATATTGTCCGCAACATTCTGAATTAAATTCCTTAGCTCTTCCCTGTTCGAAGGTTCCCTACCCTCCAGCCAGGATCCGTAGTCCTTAAATGCCTGTGCTTTGAATCGGCCGGCTTCTGAGTCGGGAAAATGGGATACTACCTCTTCAATTTTAATCTGATTCTCTATATTGGTAGCAATTTTTTCTATTTCTTCCCCTGATATAGAATATTTTTCTAATAACTGATTATTTAATAGTATAAATTTCTTCTCTAGGCTTGATAGGAACTTGAAGTTTGAGCTCGTCACATTCCCAGTTAGAGCATCCGTATTCTCGAGGAACAGGGAGGCCCGGGAATCATCCATGTTTTCGTAGATGATATCTTCCGTAAGCCGGTATTTTTCCAGTAAAAAAGAAATATTAAAGGCTCCAAAACAGAATATGAAGATCAGTAGGCCGGATGTCTTAATAGTTTTCATCAGACGTTAATATTTAGGCTCTCTCTTATCCTGGATTCATAGCGAGGATAGAATTCCGGGTCAAAATTAGCGGTATGTAGATCCTGCATTACAGTGTCGATAGTGGCCCCGGATCTTAACCACTCGTCGAAGACTTCATGTCGCCAGCGGATTCCAAAAGAATTAAATCCTGTAAGCTTGCCATCCGACTCGTTCCAAACGAATCGAACGCACTTATCACCCTGATCATTTTCCCAATAATGCGTTGCCTCTTCCTGGCCCAATTGATGGCGTACCCAGCCATAGGTCTGGTATTCGATATCAAAGAACTTCGCTGAATTGAACCATGGACCCGGATCATACGCAGCTGGTGTCCCGGTAATAGTCTTTGCAACGGTTTCACCCATCATTCGTCCGGTGTACCAAACCTGTTCCACAGGCGCCCTGCCACCAGGTGGGTCCTTGTGCTGAGCACAATCCCCAATGCAGTAAACGTCCGGTATATTGGTTTTAAGATAGGAATCAACCAGTATACCCCGATCCATTCTCAACTCGGTGTCCCTTAGAAAATCAATGTTGGGCTTTACTCCGGCAGTTAACCCGACAAATCTACAATCTACCCGGTCACCATGGGAGTCAATAACTGCTCTTGCTCTACCATTTTCATCAGGTACAATTTCTTTTAGTTCTGTATCAAGCTTCAGGTCAATACCGTTATCCCGTAAATGTCTCAATACCAGGTTACCCTCTTCTTTCGGCAAAATATTACCCCAAAAGTGGCTTTCCCTCACCAGGAATGTCACCCCGATATTCCGGGTATGCAACATTTCTGCCATCTCCACCCCGATCAATCCCCCTCCCACCACTACCGCATGGTCAATATTCTGAGTGTATTTCTCCATCCGCTCGAGGTCCTGGTAGCTGTAAAGTCCCTGGACCCCTTCCAGTTCCTGTCCTGGCCAGCCAAACTTGTTGGGAACGGATCCTGTCGCAATTATCAGAATATCGTAATCAATATTTCCTGATGTCGTGGTGAGCTTCCTGGCATTAAAATCAATCGATTCCACATAGGCCTGCAGCAAATTAATTTTATTCTTTTTCCAGAACCATGATTCGTAGGGTTGGGTGTGCTCAAATTTCATATGGCCCATATACACGTACATAAGGGCCGTTCGACTGAAAAAATACCGGGTCTCAGCACTGATCACCGTGATCTTGTAGTCGCTTTTCTTGCGGATATGACGGGCTGCCGTTATTCCGGAAATCCCATTACCAATAATTACTACCCTCTTCGTCATTGCGTTATTGTACCTTCGAGTAATAGCCTTTTCAGTTCCTCCAGCAGTTTTTCCATTGTATCAAGATAGAGCTTTTTGCCATCGTGATGAAGGTGCCAGCTATTCGTTTCTGTCACTGACACGACAAGGGAGGCATCATTCCTTTTGGTAGTTAACCTGAAGCCAAGGCGGCGTAAAGCCGACCTGGTCACTTCTGCGGACCTTCCACTTCCCTCGACGTAAGATTCGGGTCCGGTCGCCCTCTTGATCACCTTACCGGAAAACAAGTCAATACCCGAATAGGGAAATGCTTCCTCGAGAATGCCGTCCATTAATACCTGTTCGGGCGGGCCTGTGAATACTTTTTCCTTTTTTATCACCCACAATACATCGGCCATCTGCAGGGCGAAATCCAGGTCATGGGTGCTCACCAGGATACTTTTGCCCTTGTCATGGGCCAGGCTTTGCAACAGTTGAAGTATTTCTGCCTTATTTCCTATATCGAGGTGATTGGTAGGTTCATCCAGAATTATAATGGGGGTATCCTGTGCTACAGCCCGCGAAATAATAACCTTCTGTTGCTGTCCATCGCTTAATTGATCAAAATAGGAGTCGGCCTCTGAGGCCATACCGGTCAAGGTTAGTGCCTCGTCAACCATTTCGTGATCACGCGATCCCATGGTAGCCAGCCAGTTTGTGTAGGGGTATCTGCCCAGGCTAACCACTTCACGGACCGTCATCATTCCGGAAATCTGGTTATGGGTAAGTACTACGCTAAGGAGTTTTGCCCTATCCCGGGTTCCGGTCTGTTCAAGGAATTTTCCCCGTATACTAACACTTCCACCCAAGGGTTCCTGGAACCCTCCCAAGGTTCTCAAAAGTGTAGATTTTCCTGAGCCATTGATCCCCAGAAGGCAGACTAACTGACCTTTTTCCAGTCCCAGGTCTAACCCTTCAAGGATTCTCTTTTCTCCCTTACGCGTGAGGTAGCCCGCTGATAATGAGGTGGTCTCCAGGTTTTTCATGTCAGCGCCCTCCTTATATTACCTTTTTTCAATACCAGCCAGATGACAACCGGGGCTCCTACCAATGCGGTTACAGCGTTGATCGGCAATACGAGCTGACTTCCGGGGAGCTGAGAAATTATGTCACAAATTAACAAGGCAATAGCTCCTGTCAGGATGGTGACGGGATAGACCACCTTGTGATCCGAAGTGGGAAGTATGATCCGGGTGAGGTGTGGAATGGCAATCCCGATAAAAGCGATGGGGCCACAAAAGGAAGTAATAACCCCTGCGAGAAGACTTGCGCTTACGATGATCCCCAACCTGCTCCTTTTCACGTTGATGCCCAGTGAGCCGGCATAGGTCTCTCCCAATAGCAATGCATTGAGCGATTTCACCATACCGAAACCCAGGCCTATTCCGATAATGACAAGCGGTGCCAGGATTCCCAGGTCCGAATAGGTTACCCCTCCCAGGCTTCCGAATGTCCATAATAGATAAATCTGAATATCCTCCGCCTCACTGAAATATTGCAATACGGAGACAATTGCGCCCGTTGCACTTCCAAACATGAGTCCAAAGATCAGTAGTGTAGTACTGTCTTTGACCCGGCTGGCTACTACCAATACAAGTAAAAATACCAAGCCTGAACCTACCGCGGCAGCAATGGCCGAAATCCAGGGGGTGAATGCTGCCCAACCTAGCCCGATTCCCGCCAAGACAACCAGTGCCACGCCCAGTGAAGCCCCGCTGCTTATTCCCAAGACAAACGGGCCTGCCAGTGGATTCCGGAAAAGGACCTGCATCTGCAAACCGCAAACAGCAAGACCGCTTCCCACCAGCACCGCCGTGATAGCACGGGGTAACCTGAAATCCAGGATGATCCTCTTCCAGCTGTCCTGCTCAACTTCCGATCCAAACAAGCTGCTTATTATTGCATCAATGGGAATGGTAACACTTCCCAGGGAGATGTCCGCCAGGAAGATCAGAAGCAATACCCCGAAAAGTATTAAAAAGGTCCTCATTCCAACTTTCTGTAAAAATAAAGCTCATGACCCGGAATCAAGGAAGAATCACGTATAAAGAGGAGGTCTTTTAAAATAATGTCGGGCCTGAGATAACCCAATTCCAGGTATTCATTTCCCCCTGCAGGCCCGATTTTGTTGTCGTATACATATACCCTCCCTTCCCTGTATGCCTTGAAATTCCGATATCGTGTATCCGCATCGCCCAATGAGCCGAGGCTTGAAAATGGGGCCGGGCTCAGCCAGAATTCGCAATCTCTTGCAGCCTCATAGACATTTTCATATCCCCACTGAAGAAACCCGTTAGAAGAATCACTTACGGCATATTGAAAACCTGCATTTTTCAAGAGGGTGGCTGCATAGTTATTTCCACCGGGCATAAACCAGGTATCTCCATAAAGGGAACCGCTGAATACGCATGGCGAGTCGGAATGCTCGGCCTTACTGGCATAATCCAGGTAAGTTTCTTCTATTTTCCTGAATATTGAATCAGCTTTTTGATACTCTCCGAAGAGTAGTCCGAATACCTTTATCCATTCAGCCCTGCCAAGTGGGTGCTCCTCAAGGTAGTCTGAGTTGATAAGCACATCGAACCCCATCGACACAAGTCGGTCCGTTTTTTTGAGGTCGTCCATGGAATAGTTCATAATGAGGTCAGGGTTGATCTCAAGGAGGCTTTCCATATTCATGTCCAGTACACTGCCAAGTTCCTTTACGTCTCCCTCATCAATTCTTTTTCTTACAGATGGTGTACTTATATAATCGGTATTAGGGAACCCGACCAACTTGTCGCCAGCATTTAGGTAATCGAGCATGGGAATATGAGTGGTAGAAGTACAGACAATTGAGCCCACAGGGATTGAGATGGTACGCACTTCAGCCTGTAAGTCCTGATCCTCTGTCAGACGGTAAACCAATGAGGTTTCAGCTCCCGGGAAGGGTCGTTTCAATTCAAGCCTGTACCCATAATCTGTTTTAAAAATTTCAAAGCCGCGCGCATACTGCACTTCCAGTTTGGCTCCTGAAGTCTCGCCTGTCTCCTTTCTTTCCTGGCAGGCTGTGATCAATATCAATATACAAGCTAGGGCTTTTACCGTACGGCTCATGATCGCTTACTTTCCTCGCTTAAAATAATCCTCAACAATCAAGTCAACCGCAGATTGCGGGCTTAATTCCAGCGAGGCAATCCGGTCCCGGCAAACACCAATTTTTGTTTCAACCTCCTTTTCAGAAAGAAATTCCAGCCACAAATTCTTTCTGAGCAGGGTATCAAAGTACTTCAGGTCCTGCTCCCTTCGATTGGCCTCCCAGGCCCCTTCCTTCTTTCGATGTTGAGAGAATTGGTTGACCGCTTTCCAAATAGTTATAATCCCCTCTCCGGTCACACCGGAACAAGTGAATATCTCCGGGACTTCTTCATGGATCATATGGAGGGCCATCCGAAGATCGGACACTGATTGATTAACCAGGGATTTTTCGAGAATATCCGATTTTGTGAAGGCAAAAGCATGAGCCACTTCCATAATCCCCCGTTTAATCCCCTGAAGCTCATCTCCGCTACCGGGAAGCAGGAGTAAAAGCAGGTAATCAACCATTAGGCTGGCCGCCGTTTCAGCCTGACCTACTCCTACCGTCTCAACTATAACCACATCGAATCCGGCAGCTTCGCAAAGTGTGATCTGGTCACGCGTATTCACTGCCACACCACCTCCTTCCGTCCCTGATGGGGAAGGCCTGACAAACACCTGCGGGTGCCTGGACAGTTCTTCCATGCGGGTTTTATCCCCTAAAATGCTACCCCCGGAAGTCGGGGAGGTGGGATCCACCGATAATACAGCAAGCCTGGCCTTAGATTCAAGGATCTTTTCACCGAGTTTTTCAATAATGGTACTCTTTCCAACGCCCGGGGCCCCCGTAATACCAATACGAAGAGCGTTCCCTGAAGCGGGTAATACATTATTGATGAGTTCCCTGGAAGCCCTGATATCTTCCTTACGTTTGCTTTCCACAAGCGTGAGAGCCTTGCTCAGGCTCAACCTGTTTCCTTGGAGGACGCTATCTGCCAGTTCCTTGATATTCAGTTTTTGTACCATCCCGGGTAGTTCCTAAGCCCTTAATAATGTCACGAAAATTGATCATAAGTATATTAATTTCCTATTTTTATAATTCACTAAACATACAAATCAGTGGCAAAACGTCGGTTATGGCTTGATAATATCCTGGGGACAGTCTTCATTTTTGCATTGGGGGGATTTATCTTCGGTGTAAGTACATTCAGGATCTTCGATGCCTTTGATCCGATTGGTGAAGCCCTGAGTGATATGGAGCTGACGGACGTGGTTTTCTCCAGGGTACGGGAAGATCCTGCCGTGGATACCAATATTGTAGTGATCAATATTGGTTATCTGCCAAGGGCACTGATTGGTGAGCAGATAAACATTATCAGCAAGTACGATCCCAAGGTAATGGCCATGGACAGCTTTTTCGGGGCGCCATCAGAGGATGATCCCGAGGGAGATTCTATTCTAAGTGCGGCAATCGCCAACGCCCCGAACATGATCATGGTTACCAAATTATTGCAGTCTGATTCCCTTGCCGCTGTGGCAGAAGGGGAAGACATTTATGATTCGCTGGAAAGGACTCATCCCATGTTCCGGAGAAATGCTATTGAGGCGTTTGCCAACCTGGACACGGACGCTGAATACCAGCAAGACTTCAAAGCTTGTCGCTCATTTCCACCCAACCGAACCTTGTTAACTGGAGAGGATCACATCGCATTTGGAGTGGAGATAGCCAAGAATTATGCACCGGAAAAGGTTGACAGATTCCTCCAAAGAGAAAACCAATGGGAAACCATCAACTTTCGGGGGAATATTGTAGAGTGGTTCAGGAGAACCAATTATCCCACCATGTTTTTCGCCCTGGACTGGGACCAGGTATTAAACGAAGACTTTGTCGGGGAGATTATCAAAGACAAGATTGTAATATTTGGATTCCTCGGGCAGGATTTTACTGATTCTTCCTGGGATGACAAATTCTTTACCCCTCTGAATTACAAGTATGCAGGAAAGGCCAATCCCGACATGTATGGGGTCGTGATACACGCCAATATTGCCTCAATGATCTTAAGTGAAGACTATATAGACCGGCTCGAAGAATTCGGTGCATTGATCCTGGCAATTGTGGTATGCTTTTTGAATGTTGTGTTCTTCAGTTGGATTTACCGTCGGTTGCCGAGATGGTACGACGGACTTACAAAACTTATCCAGGTGATTGAACTGTTAGCCATAGGGGCATTAATGATTTTTGTATTTCACTGGTTTAACTACAAACTAAACCTGACATATACTTTTGCCGCCGTCGCCCTGGCCGGTGATTCACTGGAAGTGTATTACGGGGTAATTAAAAACCTCTTCAGGAGGGAATCGCGAAAACAGTTATTCCGTATACAACAAGAAAAAGCCTAAATAAAATGAGAACCATTAGAACTCTTTTAATATTACTGTCTGTTGGCCTTATCCTATCTTCTTATGGACAGAATTACACGCTCAAGGTGTTAGCCAACAAAGGCAATAACGAGGTTCGTAAAGCAAATGGTGAATGGGAGCGGCTCAAAACGGGTGCTTCTCTCGTAAATACCGACCTTCTCAAGGTATCGAAGGATGCTTACATTGGTTTTCTTCATTTTAGCGGCGCAGCCCTTGAATGGAAAAAGGAAGGAACCTTTCCCATCTCTGAGATCGTTTCTTCTATTAATACTACTTCAAGCCTAGTCTCAAAATACGCCGACTACCTCGCCCAGAAGAAACAGGAAGGCGAACATGGGGGTAATGTGGTGGGCGGAGTACATCGTGGAGGTACGGAGGCGATATTCCTCGTTTCTCCGGTGAATGCCATGGTGATGAATGAAAAAGTGGGAATCAATTGGGAAACCGAAGAGGAAGATGGATCCTATAAAATTATTATAAAGGACCTTTATGGCAATGTACTTTACGAGCCCGAAATTTCCGGGAACCGGTATGACATTGATTTTTCCAATTCAGCATTTGGTAAAGAAAAGATGTTCCTCGTACAAGTGGTCAGTACCGGGGAAGAGAAGGCCGAGTCTCAGGAGGTTGCCCTGGTCAAGCTTGAAGATAAGCAGGAGAAGACCTTAACTAAGATTTATAAGGAGCTCAGTGGGGGAATAGATGAAAATTCGGCCCTGGGCCAGTATATTATGGCAGGATTCTATGAAGAGAGCAAACTTATGCTGGATGCCTTAAACAGCTACAGGAAGGCCATGGAGATGGAACCATCCGTTGAACTGTATGAGGAAGCCTATGATAATTTCCTTTTGAGAAACCAGCTAAAGAAAAATAATTGAGGATATTGTTTACCAATTTTACGAAATTCGTATATATCTAAGCACTGTAAAATATAGACGTTCAATAAACGGGCAGAATAATGAAAAGAATTAGTTTAATAATGACAATCGCGTTGTTGGCAATCGGAACCATCACTTACGGACAGGGTTACACCTTCCGAGTTCTCGCCAACAAGGGAACGAACCAGATCAAATCTGGCAGTGAGTGGGTTCAGCTAAAGACTGGAGCTACACTGAAATCCAATGACGAAATCAAGGTGGGTGAAGCTGCCTATCTAGGTTTAATGCATTCAGGTGGTAAAACGCTGGAATGGAGAGAAGCAGGGACTTTTAAAGTTTCTGATTTAGCGAACAAAGTACCAGCCGGGAAAAGTGTTGGTGCCAAGTATGCCGATTTCCTTGCCAGTAAAATGACGGCTGAAGCCAAGAAAAACAGGTTGAGCGCCACAGGAGCTGTTCACAGGGGAGCAGGTGATGAAGAAATCAACGTATATGCCCCTAACTCGGTACAGGTATACAACCAGGTGGCCATTCTTCGATGGGATGCCCTCGAAGGTGACGGTATCACTTATAAGGTACAGCTTTCAAATATGTTTGAAGACGTATTACTGTCTGAGGAGACCAACAACACGTTCTACGAACTCGACCTGACTGATCCTAAGATCAAGGACTCAAGTATCCTGCTGTTCTCCGTGAGTACTTCAGAAGACGAAGACATTAAATCACAGAGTATTGCGATAAGGAAACTGGAGACTGACGACAAGCAAAAAGTGGACAGCGGTCTGGGTGAGTTGATGACAGACATCGAAGAGGAATCTGCTTTGAACAAGTATATCCTGGCAGGATTCTACGAGGAGAATAATCTCCTTATCGATGCCCTGACCAATTACGAAAAGGCCATTGAGCTAGCTCCTGAAGTGGAGACTTTTAAGGAAGCTTATGAAGAATTCCTCTTGAGAAATCAGCTTAAAAGCGCCAACTAGAAAAAAGGATTAGATAAAAGATGATAATGGAGCCGGCTTTATGCCGGCTTTTTTATTTATTCTCATTTATTGCGAACTTAGTTTTACCACAACGAAAAGGACCCCTTTATGACACGCGTTCTTCTCATACTTTTAATTGTAGCTCCTGAAATTGCTTTCAGTCAGGGTTATAGTTTTAGAGTACTTGCTGCCAAGGGGAATATTGAGCTCAAATCAGGAGGAGAATGGGTTCCTTTAAAAATCGGACAATCACTTAATAAATCAGATGTTATCAAGCTCGGAGAACAGAGTTACCTGGGTTTACTTCACAGTGAAGGTTGGGCCTTGGAATGGAGAACCCCTGGCACAATCACAGTTTCAGAATTAGAGTACAAAAGAACTCCATCACTAAAAAGGCCTCCCTATTTGCCCAATCGAGGGCCAGCGGCGATTTGGAAGCATCAGGATTATGACATCAAATTGATTTCACCCAATCAGGTGAAGATGTTTGGGTCCTCAGCGATTTTCCGCTGGCATCCTAAGGAGGAGAAAATCAAGACTTATGTCGTGGAAGTCATGAATATGTATGATGATGTGTTGTTAAGAGAGGAGACCAGGAGCAATTACTATGAACTTGATTTGACAAACCCAGAATTGGTAACTCAACGAGTCTTGCTCTTTAGTGTAAGTAATTCAAAAAATGAAGACATGATGTCTAGAACTATTACCCTATTAAGAATGGAAGATGAAAAGAGGTCAATTCTCGCAGCAGGTTTAGCTAAAGAGCAGTTAAATACTCAAGATGACTCTGCCGAAAATCATTACAAGTTGGCGATTTTCTTTGAAGAGAATCAACAGGTGCTCGATGCGATAACTCACCTGGAAAAGGCCCTACTAGTTGAGCCCCGTAATACAATCTACAAGAACAGCTACCAGGATTTCTTGAATAAGCATCAGCTCAATATTCAAGACTATTAATGACCATCTGATTCGATTTGTGGAAAGGAGGAATCCATTCTTTTGTAAACGAGTCCTAATATCCTATTTTTGTCACTCTAACAGCAAAGTCCATGAGTGTACTCGTAAACAAAAATTCAAAAGTTCTCGTACAGGGTTTCACCGGTTCGGAAGGTACTTTTCACGCCGGCCAAATGATTGACTACGGCACTAATGTAGTCGGTGGCGTCACTCCGGGAAAAGGCGGCAGCAAGCATTTGGACAGACCGGTATTCAACACCGTGGACGAGGGTGTCAGGAAAACGGGTGCTGATGTTAGTGTAATTTTTGTTCCCCCGGCATTCGCAGGAGATGCCATCATGGAAGCTGCTGATTCCGGTATTAAGGTAATCGTTTGTATTACCGAAGGAATTCCCACTAAGGACATGATCTATGCGAGCCGTTTTGTTAAGTCGCGCGGGGCAAGACTTGTTGGCCCCAACTGTCCTGGTGTAATTACACCCGAAGAGGCTAAAGTGGGTATCATGCCAGGCTTCATCCATAAGAAAGGTTCGATTGGGATCGTATCCCGATCGGGAACGCTGACTTACGAGGCAGTCGACCAGATTACCAAAGCCGGAATGGGCCAGACTACCTGTATTGGTATCGGGGGAGATCCGATTATCGGTACAACCACGAAAGACGCAGTTGAACTGCTTATGGCTGACCCGGAAACAGAAGGCATTGTCATGATCGGGGAAATCGGTGGAAGCATGGAAGCAGAGGCTGCACACTGGATTAAAGAAAACGGCACCAAACCCGTAGTCGGATTCATTGCCGGTCAAACCGCACCTCCAGGCCGTAGAATGGGCCACGCCGGGGCGATTATCGGGGGTTCCGATGACACAGCGGCTGCCAAAATGAAGATCATGCGTGAATGTGGGCTCAACGTGGTGGAATCCCCTGCAGATATAGGGGAAACCATGTCAAAGGTCCTTTCCTGATTATTTATAATAATTCATTCGCCAGGTTGGCTAATTCTGAACGCTCTCCCTTCTCCAGGGTAATATGAGCGTACAGTTCATGATCTTTTACTTTATCAATAAGGAATGACAATCCGTTACTCTGTGAATCGAGATAGGGTGTATCGATCTGGTGGATATCCCCGGTAAAGATCACTTTGGTATTATCCCCTGCCCGGCTGATTATGGTTTTTACTTCGTGCGGAGTAAGGTTTTGGGCCTCATCAACGATAAATATGATATTTGACAAGCTTCTACCCCGGATATAGGCCAGTGGAGTAATCACCAGCTTTTCCTGGCTGACCATTTCCGTGATCTTCTTGTATTCCCGGTCTGTCTCCTTGTATTGGTTCTGGATGAATTTGAGGTTATCCCAAAGCGGCTCCATATAAGGGTTCAGCTTTGATTTAATATCTCCCGGCAAATAACCAATATCTTTATTGCTCAATGGAACAATAGGTCTGGCCAGGTAAATCTGTCGGAATTCCTTCTTTTGTTCGAGACTGCAGGCCAGGGCCAATAGGGTTTTACCGGTACCTGCGACTCCCTGCATGGTCACCAGCCTGATTTCGGGATTGAGCAAGGCGTGAATCGCAAAAGTCTGTTCGGCGTTCCGGGGTTTTATACCACACACCGTCCTCTTCTCTATTTGCTGTACTGACTCATTTCCCGGGTTATAGTAGGCCAAGGCAGATTTTTTACCATGCTTCAAAATGAAATAGGAATTCTTCTCGGGAAGTTGATCACCGGTTATTTCGGAATAGTGTACACCGCCATTCTCATATAACTTGTTAATGATCTCCGGGTTGACCTTGTCGATATCCGACCGCCCTGTATACAAGCTGCTGACATTCTTGACCTTGCCGGTGGTATAATCTTCAGCCTGGAGCCCCAGCGATTTAGCCTTCAATCGCAGGTTAATATCTTTCGAAACTAATATTACCCGTTTGCCGGCATTTTCCTGCTGTAATTGAAGCGTTGAATTGAGTATGCGATGGTCAGCTTTGTCCTCTCCGAAAACATCCGTAGCGTCCAGCTTGCTTTCGTGGCTCATCAGGACTTTGAACTTCCCTTTCTCAGATCCGTTCAATGAGTTCCACTCCTGCAACATCTTCTGCTTGGAAAGGCTGTCCAGCAAACGAATGAATTCCCTTGCCTCAAAATTCTTGGTATCGTTTCCCTTCTTAAAATTGTCGACCTCTTCGAGTACAGTGATGGGTATTGCCACATCATGTTCATCAAAATTCATGATCGCGTTATGCTCAAAGAGGATTACCGAGGTATCCAGCACGAAGATTTTCTTTTCTTTCTTAGGCATTATGATTCTTTAATTCTCCATTGGCATAAGCGTGCAGGTAGCTGAATTTCGGGGTGAGCTCTCCTTTTTCAGTTATCGTTGCGTTCTCGATCATGCCGTTCTCGTCGTCAATAAAAAGGTTGGGAAAACAGTGTTCTATCAGGTCATGGCCGAAATCATTACTGGCATCCCGCGGCAATTCGCAGGGAAGGTTATCAATGGCCATTACTGTAACATTTCCCTCGTCGGTAAAAGCTTCCTCCAAATGATCATCGGAAGGGTTGTAATCGTATACCGGATCATCAATCGTTGAAGCTCTCTTTGTGCTTGGGATTGATCCATCTATATCGCATGTAATATCTGCCACAACACTCAAATGGAAATTGTGCTTCAGCATATCACTCCTTTCAAAAAGCCTGTCCGCGCGCGGATCCCAGTAAGCCCCAGCAATCAGGATGTCTGCCACCTTGGTATACTTGGTAAATATACTGCGGTACCTCTCGGGATGGGTGTAAAATTCCCTGCGACTGAATTCACCTCCTTCCGACTGCTCATAATAGTCCCTTGCATTCAGCTGGGTAAATACCGGCCTTTTGAAGGGCTTTTTCCGAAGATCCCTCGGTGAGACTTTTCTAATTCCCATCCCATAAAGGATCTCCATGGCTCCTTTACTCACCCGGCCACCTCCTGTTATGACAATTCTAACGGGTGGGAGTTTCACTTTAGAGAATTCCGCCTTGAGTTCTTTCAGGTCGTGACACTGGTAAGCGCGTTTCAGATGAAATAAATTATACCGTTTCCCATAGGTCCATATAGCATTATAGGCCCCCACAAGGCCTGCATATCGCCCAAATGCTACCACTCTTTTACCATCTCCGTTACTGAGCAGTTCATAATCGATCAGGCGAATATTCCTGTCGAGTACGGTGCGGAGGAGTTGCTGATTATAGGGTTGCTCTTTTATGGTATGCGAGAAAAAGAGGTAAGTCTTTTCCTCCATCAAGTCTTCAAGAGGTACCTCTTTTACCCCCAGGATGATATCACAATCTGAGAGATCTTCCTGGAGTGAAATTCCCAGGTCACTGTATTCCTGGTCAGTAAAACATCGGTGGGGGGAGGGTTGACAGACAACGGTAATGTCCGGGAATATTTTTTGTACTTCCAACACCTGCTCAGGAGTCAGGGGAACTCTTCGGTCAATCGGTCTTTTCCCCTCCCTGATTATCCCGACTTTCTTCATATAGCCGATCTCATTTTTCCAGCGCTAATTTGGCGATGTTGAACTGATTATCAAATCTTAATGATCAATTAATCGTCAACAACATTAAGATCATTATTCTTCCTCTTCATCGAACTTCCCTTTTTCCTTAATATCATCATAATCTTTCCGTTCCTGTAGCTTTTTGTCTTCGACATTCTTATTCAGAAATTCGTTGATCTTCTGAATGTCAAGGTTGCTTTTTAATTCCCCGAAACGATCGATATGAACTTCAAAACCTTCCAGGTCCTTGTGTACTTTGGGAAGCTTCTTCTTTTTCTTGCTCATTCTTCACTCTGCTTATAAGAGGCTACGGCACTCTCTATTCTATAAGATACCTCTTTTGGGCCCAAGAGTGAAATAATTTCCATAAGATCTGGCCCACCGGATTCACCGGTAACTGATACTCTCAACAGTTGCATTAGCTTTCCCATTCCCATCTCGTGGCTCTCTGCGGTTTCGGAGAGTAGTTGTTTTGCAGTTTCCGGGTCGATTTCAGATTGATCTTTCAGTTTTCCGGCATAGTCCAGGAAAATGGGGGCCAATTCTTCACTCCATCTCTTCCTCACGACCTTTTCATCGTAGGCTTCCGGGGGCGTAAAGAAATACTTAGCATGGAAATATAGTTCGGAAGGGAAAGTGACACGCTCACGCATCAATTCCGCTACCTTTTCAGCCTTTTCAGAGTCGCACTCCATGGAGTCAGCCAAGGCATAATTTTTTATAAATTCTGCAAGCTCGGCCGTGTTGCGCATCCTGAGGTATTGTTCATTGAACCACCTGGATTTTTCCACATCAAATCGAGCCCCTCCCTTGGTAATTCTTTCCAGGCTGAATTCCCGGATGAGATCATCCAAGGAAAATATTTCCCTCTCGTCCCCTGGGTTCCACCCGAGAAATGCCAGGAAGTTAAGTGTGGAATCAGGAAAATATCCCTCTTCCCTGAATCCCAATAGTAATTCACCTGACTCCGCATCCTTCCATTCCAGGGGGAAAATGGGGAACCCATGTTTCTGTGAATCCCTTTTGCTCAGCTTGCCCTTTCCATCTGGCTTGAGGATTAGAGGTAAATGGGCAAACTCCGGCATCGTTTCTTCCCAGCCAAAGCACTCATACATATAAACATGTAAAGGGGCAGATGGCAACCATTCCTCTCCCCTTATCACATGTGAAATATTCATCAGGTGATCATCCACTACATTGGCTAAATGGTAGGTGGGCATTCCGTCCGATTTCAGCAAGACCTTGTCATCCAGGGTGGAAGAGTGTACTACTACTGAACCACGAATCAGATCCTTGAACCTGATATCGTGCTTTACAGGCATTTTGATTCGTACTACGTGAGGCACTCCACGGGCAATAAGATCATCCACTTCTTCGGGAGGCAGGGTAAGCGAATTTCGCATCCGTGTCCGCATAAGGGAATTATATTGGGGTTTAACTGCCCCCTCCTGCTCCATCACCCCTTTCATGTTCTCTATTTCCTCCGGGGTATCAAAAGCGATATAAGCCTTGCCGGATTGGACAAGCTTATCCGTGTAATCACTATAGGTTGCTCTCCTTTCCGATTGGCGGTAAGGAGCAAATGATCCCCCCGATTTTGGGCTTTCATCAGGAACAATTCCCAGCCAGTCCAGGGATTCGAAGATATATTCTTCCGCCCCCGGTACCCATCGTTGCTGATCGGTGTCTTCTATCCGGACAATAAATTTCCCACCGTGTTTTCGCGCAAAAAGATAATTATATAGTGCTGTCCGTACTCCTCCGATGTGAAGGGGCCCGGTCGGACTCGGGGCAAACCTTACTCTTACTTCTCTATCCATCATTTCTATTTTAGGAATGCAAAGCTATAAAAAGGGCGCTTTAAAATCAGGCTTCCAGGACTTCCATCAATATTTCTCTCGATCTGACAAATTGCCTTTGAAAGTTTACATGGGTAATCACCATGTTGAGCACAAGAAATCCGAGTGCAAAGAGTCCCAATTTCCAATTGGACTGTATAAACCAGAGAAAAACTGCGAACAACAAGGCCGTAACAGTCCAGAATATCACAAACATCCTCGATGAAAACTGCAGGGTATATTTCAGCGAAAGTATGCTGCCACGCGCAACAGGCTCAATAGAACCCTGGATCATGGGCATAAAGTTCTCCGGTCGATTGAGGAAACGCGTGATATTAAACGATGATTTTCCTACCTGCCCGACAAACTTCACAGGGCGCTCCTGGAATTTACCCCCTGTTCTCTTCCCGGTTACATACCGGATCTTATCAATTGCCTCCTCCGGAGTATCCTGAAGTACAAGGGTTTCCTTTCGAACAGGGAGGATCATTTCACAGCGATACAGGATATCTCAACATTGACTCCTTTGGGAAGGCCAAGGACTGCAACGGTTTCACGGGCAGGGGGTTCCGATTGGAAATAACTTCCATAAACCTCATTCACCTGATTGAATAAATCCATATCACTCAGAAAAATAGTAGTCTTTACCACATGGGAAAAATCAAGTTCCGCTTCAGTAAGAATTCTGGAGAGATTTTCCATTACCTGGCGTGCCTCTTCCCTGATATCTCCCGAGATCAATTCCCCGCTGGGGGGGTGAATAGCGATCTGGCCAGAGATAAATAACATCCCATTTACCATAACCGCCTGGTTGTAAGGTCCAATGGGTGCGGGTGCCTCTTCAGTATTAATGATCTTTTTGTTCATCCTCTGTACTCGTTTATTACCTTTACCTATACAATCGGCAAGTTATGAATGTTCTGATTATTGGCAACGAAGGGGATGAAAAGCGATTTTTAAATAGGTTCCCGGCTGCAAACCCGGTCAAAAGCCAGGAAATAGACCCTGATACCCTTATCGTCGTTTTTGATCCATCCGCTATACCCTCCGATCTTTCCTTATTTGAGCTGGAATCCCCACTGTTCCTCGAGGTTTCAAGGAGTTCCCTGGCACAACAACTGGAAGGCATTAATCCAAAGAACCAGTTGGTCGCAGGTTTCATTGGCCTCCCTACTTTCTTTGAAAGAGATATTATGGAAATTTCATTGCCGGATAATTCGAAAGACGTGGGTTCTGTCATGGATAAACTTAATTGTCCTTATGAAGTGGTTGCCGACAGAACCGGGCTGGTAACACCGCGCATAGTTGGTATGATTATAAACGAGGCTTTTTTTACTATTCAGGACGGAACAGCGGGACGTGAGGATATTGATACAGCCATGAAGCTGGGGACGAATTATCCATACGGCCCATTCGAATGGTGCGATCTCATAGGAACGGAAAACGTCTATTATCTCCTGAAAAGTGTCTTTGAGGATACCGGGGATCCCAGGTACCGGCCCTGTGAGCTACTGAAAAAAGAGGCCCTGATCAGATCTTAGACTTGGTATAGTAAATCTTGATTTTAATATTATCCTTCAGGGTCCTCCAACTACTGATATTCGTGGCTACCCGCGGATCATAAATCCAGAGTTTGGTCAGATCAACACGCCCTTCGAGAAATGCCTGGATATACAAGGTGATATCGGCTGTGTAGACATTTCTATCCTTGTCATATTTCAATAATTCTTCAGAGGCACTTCTGATAAAACTCAATGATGACAAATCTAAGGTATCGCTTCTGCTACCCTGGTACAGGGTCCTGAGTATGGTCCCATTATAATACTTTGGAGCATTCGTATCATCGGTCAGCAATACCCTCAATATCTGGGGAGGTACGCTATTGCCAATGGTTTCAATATTTTCAATTTCCAGTGCAGCCGTAGAAATTAAAGTATTCTGGAGGGTATCGGCCATATCGAAAAACACATCGGCCTCTGTTGTAATACCCAATCCCGTTCCTCCATGATAATAAATATAGTTTCCGGGCGTGTCAAAATCAGTGTGCGCATTGCTTAATGTCTCCAGATCAGTACCGGGTCGACTGAAGTCCTCTCCGTTGGGGCTAATATAATTGTAGTGCTCCTGGACATTGAATTTCATAGACCATGACTCCTTCGAACCATCCGTGTCAGTATAATACAGGATCATCCGCGTTTCTGAATTGTCCACGTCAATTCCAACTATTCCATCATTACTTGGTCCGGGAATAAATGCAAGACCCCCAAACAGCTCTTTAAAGGAATCCTCAAATTCGAAATTGGCATCACTTTCTTCCAGGGAATCAAGCAAGACATTCGCCCGGTCTAAATCCAATTGTGTTGAAACCACTACCAGGCTGTCATTGAGAAACGTAGACATGGGAAATTGCTGAACTATGGTACCCAACGAGCTCATTAATTGATCGGGTTGTTCGTCACTCGACTTATAGGTTACATCATTATTTAACCTGAAGCCGAGTTCCCTCACTTCCATATCAATGAAAACATCAGTTCCCCCATATATGTAATCCAGCCGGAGGTAAAGGACCAGTGAATCTGCTGTAGCGCCGATAAACGCCGGTGGCGGATTGAACGATACAGGATCGATGGTTGAGTAGCCGATCGTCTCCACCATTCCAAGATTAGGATCATCAAAGTTACCCATAAGCAACCTCCCTGTTCCCTGGTTGGAAACGCTATCCTCCTGGTTGTTCCTCAGTATAAGGGGGTATTCAAAATAGCCGAGTTCGAAGACATTGTCCTTCGGCGGTAAACCTATGGTAAGATCATCCCTCTCGCAACCCAACAATAAGAGGGCCGGTAGCAGTACCAGCCCGACTCTTCTAGCCCACAAGCTCATTATACAGATTGTAGTATTCTTCCGTGAAGTCTTCGCCTTGTTCGATCGTATCAATCTTCTTAGCATCTGAGCTTTCCCAATTTATTTCCGTGTCCCCTGCTTTTATCACTGCATCAGAAAACTGCATACCTAATTTTATAAAACCTGTATAGTCGGCAGACTTAAGTCCATTCAACATGTCGTCTTCAATATCTATCATCTTCACCTTTTCGAGCAAATCGTTGTCGAATTTGTGTGAAAACTCATTGTTATAGATAGTGAACACGCATTTAGTATCCTTGAATAACGGGTCGTTTTTGTATGTAGTTTTCAGGTAAAGTGGAATCAGGCTTGTGATCCAGTCGTTGCAATGAACGATGTCAGGTGACCATCCCAATTTCTTTACTGTTTCAATAACGCCCTTGCAGAAAAATATTGCCCGCTCATCATTGTCAGAGTAAAATTTATTTTGCTTATCGTGAAATACGAACTTGCGGTGGAAATAATCTTCATTATCGATGAAGTATACCTGCATTTTAGCATTGGGTATAGAAGCTACCTTTATTACGAGCGGCTTCTCGTCATCTCCCACCGGAATGTTGATCCCAGAAAGTCTAACGACTTCATGTAGTCGGTTTTTACGTTCGTTTATTATGCCGAATCGAGGAACCAGTATACGAATCTCCATACCCCTCTCCTGCATAGCCTGTGGCAGCTTTCTAACAAACTGCGCCACCTCGGAAGTTTCTAAAAACGGATTGATTTCACTGGCCACGTAAAGAATTCGAAGCTTTGACATAATCTCTTTTAATTTGGTTAGTGTGAAATAAGACCACAAAATTACTAAAAAACCCCCAATTCTCCATGGATTTATATTCGATAAGTGTAATTTTGCCGCCCCTTTAAGGGTGATGGAGGTTATTAAGTATATATCAGAAATGAGGCCCCTGAGCCGCAAGCTAAAGGCGGAAGGGAAAAGCATAGGCCTCATCCCCACCATGGGGGCACTGCACAAAGGACACCTTTCACTGGTTGAGACCTCCATTAGAGAATCGGATATTACTATTGCCACCTTATTCGTCAATCCCACCCAATTCAATAATCACGAGGATTTTGAGAACTACCCTGTCTCTACTGATGAGGACCTTGAAATGTTCCGTTCGGCGGGGGTGGATATCGTGTTTGCCCCGTCAAAGGATGAGATGTACCCGGCGGAACCCACGATTAAAATACACTATGGCCCTTTGCAAGAAGTATTGGAGGGGAAATACAGGCCAGGCCATTTCAATGGCGTGGGCTTAGTGGTATCGAAACTCTTCAACATATGTGAACCGGACCGGGCGTACTTCGGGCAAAAGGACCTTCAACAATTCATGATCATTAAGCAGCTTGCGGAGGAACTTAAGTTCGGAATCACCCTCAGGCTGATGCCCATAATAAGGGAAGAAAACGGCCTGGCAATGTCCTCGCGTAACCGGAGACTCAGTCCATCAGGCTATAGCCAGGCGGCTTTAATCTATCAATCGCTGGTGAAGGCGGAACATGCCCTGAAATCTGGGATGATTCTTGAAGAAACTGTGGCCATGGTCGAAGATCTTTTTCACAATCAGGAAGATATCGAACTGGAGTATTTTGAAATAGTAGACATGCAATCGTTAAGACCTATCACCCATTCCGACAATTCAAATGAACTCGCTCTTTGTATAGCCTGTTATGTGGAGGGTATTAGGCTGATTGATAATACCTTGCTAAATTTGCGCTGATTTTTTTCAGGTATGCTCATAGAAGTTTTAAAGTCAAAAATTCACAGGGTCAAAGTTACCGAGGCGGAGCTCCATTATGTGGGAAGCATTACGCTTGATGAGGATCTGATGGACGCTGCTAATCTAATTGAAGGAGAAAAAGTCCAGATCGTTAATGTCAACAACGGCGAACGGATAGAGACCTACATTATAAAGGGAAAGCGGGGAAGCGGTGATGTTTGTCTGAATGGACCTGCTGCCAGGAGGGTTCAGATCGGAGATGTGATCATCATCATTTCCTATGCCCAGATGGAGTTTGAGGAAGCGAAAAACTTCAAGCCGAGCATAGTATTCCCCGACAATAATAACCGGCCAGTCTGATCCCGGCATGAATAACCAGCTCAAGGGCATTTTACAGTACTCAGTACTTCTCATTTTTGCGGCCCTGTTGCTTTGGCTCGCACTCGGAAGTATTGAAGTGGGTGAAAATCAGTCAAAGCTGGGGTTTATTTTCTCAGTCTGGCAGGGATCTGATAAATCCTACCTGCTCCTTTCGGCATTTCTTGCGATTATAAGTCACCTGGTACGTGCCCAACGTTGGAAAATACTGTTGCAACCCGCCGGTCACAAACTTACCATCCGAAACAGCTTTTTATCAGTGATGGTAGGATATTTTATTAATCTGGCCATTCCCAGGGGTGGAGAATTGTCCAGATGCTATAACCTTTATCGCCTTGATAAAACACCCATCGATGTCTCATTCGGAACCGTGGTAGCTGAACGGGTAATTGACCTCATTATTCTTCTTTCGCTCATCGGGATTTCATTTGCCATCGAATGGACACGTCTCTCGACATTTTTCGGCGATCTCAACCTGCCCTGGGACCCCTCATCTTTCAGCATTTTCGAAAAAGCCGCCTACGGACTGATCTTCCTTTCTGTTTTTGTGGTGATCTACCTGTTAATTCTAAGACTGTTCCGATCAGCCACCTTAAGAATGCTGGTCAAAATCAGGGGGGTGTTGAGAGGTATGAAAAAGGGATTGCTGACCATATTTTCCAGCGATCGCAAAGTACTCTTCCTGCTCTATTCCCTAACGATCTGGATACTCTACTATCTCATGAGCTACTCCATTGTACTCGCTTTTGAAGAGACGGCAACATTGACTATGCTCGATACACTCACAATATTTGTAATCGGGGGTATAGCTATGGCTATTCCGCTCCCGGGAGGAACAGGAAGCTATCACGTGCTGGTGCCATTGGGCCTTGTGAGCCTGTTTGCCATTCCCCGTGAAGAAGCGGTTGCTTTTTCTTTTATTTTTCACGGGTGGCAGACCATCGTGGTCATTATCTTGGGAATAATCAGTATGTTATATACTCAATGGCTGGTCAAAAAGAATAAAAAGTGGGTTCAAGCGACAAAATAAAAGAGTGGGTACAGGCCACGGAATTGCGGCAGGACTGGAAAAAGTCTGGCCGAAAAGTCGTATTCACCAACGGCTGCTTCGATATCCTGCACCTGGGCCACGTAGACTACCTGGAAAGAGCGGCAAAGCTCGGAGATCGGCTAGTGATCGGGCTTAATTCCGATGACAGTGTAGTACGGCTGAAGGGTGAGGGCCGGCCCATCAATCAAATTGAAACCAGGAGTCGATTATTGGCGGCGCTTGGGTTTGTCGATCTGGTCGTGATATTTGATGAGGACACACCCCTAGAGCTAATTACGTCACTAAAACCTGACATTCTCGTAAAGGGAAATGACTATTTGGCAGAAAATGTAGTTGGCGCAGATATTGTTAAAGAAAATGGAGGAGAGGTAGTAACAGTCCCTCTGGTTAAAGGGCATTCTACTTCGGATATAATTGAAAAGATAAAAACTCAAAAGGGAAAATAGACATGTTATATATAGGAATAATAATTACTATTGTAATCGTCAGCCTGGTGGTACAAAACAGGTTGAAAAGTAAATTCAAGAAATACAGCCAGGTGGGATTGCAGTCCAATCTATCTGGTGCTGAGATCGCCAAATTAATGCTGGCGGATCACGGGATCTATGATGTAAAGATCACTTCGGTCCGAGGTAAACTCACCGACCACTATAATCCGGTCAATAAGACCATCAACCTGAGCCAGGAGGTCTACCAGGGGCGGAGTGCAGCCGCAGCCGCAGTAGCAGCTCACGAAACCGGGCATGCAGTGCAACACGCGAAAGCCTACAGTATGCTGGAGCTGCGTTCTTCACTAGTTCCCGTACAAAATGCCAGTGCACGTATTATGAACATTGTACTTATGTTCCTGATTTTCGGTGGTTTGTTCCTTCCACTACCCTACCAGACACTCATCCTTGTAATGATTGGTTGTTACTTCATATTTACCCTTTTCGCCTTCATCACCCTGCCGGTAGAATTTGACGCCAGCAAGAGGGCATTGGCCTGGGTCGAAGAACGTGGAATCGTAACCAGCCAAGAGCATGGAATGGCAAAGGACGCTCTCAAATGGGCCGCAATGACCTACGTGGTAGCTGCCTTGAGTTCGCTGGCTATGCTCGCCTATTGGGTATTTGCATTCCTGGGCAATGAATAAGAATTAAGAACTTTTACATGAAAGCCGTCCTGATAAAGACGGCTTTTTTTATATTCAAAATAAAAAAATGATCCGCCTGCTACTCACTTTCCTGTTCGCTGCAACTCTTTTGGCGTCCTGTTCCGTTGACTCATACGATATAATCATCAGGAATGGAACAGTCTATGACGGAAGTGGGGGGCCTCCCATAACAGCAGATATTGGAGTCCGGGGTGATGTCATCGCGGCCATTGGTGATCTATCGGAAGCGGAGGGTACCCAAGTGATCGACGCAGAGGGAATGGCTGTATCTCCCGGGTTTATCAATATGCTCAGTTGGGCCACCGAATCCCTGATTGAAGATGGTCGGAGTATGGGAGATATCCGCCAGGGGGTAACACTGGAAGTTTTCGGGGAAGGCTGGAGCATGGGTCCCCTCTCCCCTGCCATGAAAAAGCTGGAGAAAGAAAACCAGTTTGATATCTACTACGATATTGAATGGACTACACTTGGAGAATACCTCAACTTCCTTGAAGAGAAAGGAGTATCGTGCAATGTCGCTTCATTTGTGGGTGCCACCACCCTTAGAATTCATACCATTGGTTATGAGAACCGTCCCCCCACCGAGGTGGAACTCGACTCCATGCGTCTACTGGTGCGGCAGGCCATGGAGGAAGGGGCTATTGGGGTGGGCTCCTCACTGATCTATGCTCCTGCTTTTTACAGTTCCACGGAAGAACTTATCGAGCTCTGCAAAGTGGCGGCTGAATATGATGGTATGTATGTCTCTCATATGCGAAGTGAGGGGAACAGGATACTGGAAAGCGTTGACGAACTGATCAGGATTGCGGCAGAATCGGGTGTCAATGCAGAAATTTACCACCTCAAGGCAGGGGGTGAAGCCAATTGGCCCAAAATGGACGAGGTGATTGCCAAAGTTGATTCAGCCCGTGCAGCCGGCCTGGAAATCACGGCCGATATGTACAATTATACCGCGGGAGCCACCGGACTGGATGCCGCCATGCCCCCATGGGTACAGGAAGGGGGAAAAGATCAATGGATCGAGCGTTTAAAGGATCCCGAAATCCGTGAAAGGATTATCAATGAAATGAAAACGCCTACCGATGAATGGGAAAACCTGATGCTCCTGGCAGGCGATCCTGACCGTGTATTACTCATCGGGTTCAAACAAGACAGCCTTCGCCACCTCACCGGTAAAACCTTGGGCGAAGCTTCAGAGATGATGGGGCTATCTCCCGAAGAAACCGCCATAGAACTGGTAATCCGTGACGACACACGGGTGGGAACTGCCTATTTCCTGATGTCGGAGGAAAATACCCGAAAACAGATCGCCCTTCCCTGGGTAAGTTTTTGCTCCGATGCGGGGAGCATGGCCCCGGAGGGAGTGTTCCTGAACAGCAATCAACATCCCAGAGCCTATGGAAACTTTACCAGGTTACTCGGGAAATATGTCCGGGAGGAAAAAGTGATTCCCCTTGAAGAGGCCATACGCAAACTCACCAAGCTCCCGGCTTCCAATATGAAAATATCGAACCGTGGTGAACTTAAAGAAGGGTATTTCGCGGACATTGTCATTTTTGATCCCATGACCATCCAGGATCACGCCACCTTTGCAGAACCCCATCAGCTTGCCACCGGGGTGATCCACGTCTTTGTCAATGGTACCCAGGTTCTACGTGATGGTGAGCACACGGGTGCCCTGCCCGGAAGGTTCGTCCGTGGCCCCGGCTACAGGAAATAGCCATTTTTACGCTTTTACGAGCTATAATTTCTCCCACAGAAACCCTACATTTGCAGGATGAATTTTGAACTGACTGAAGAGCAGGCTGCCGTCCGGGATGCGGCCAGGGATTTCGCCAAAAACGACCTCCTTCCGGGTGTGATCGAGAGAGATGAAAAGCAGGAGTTTCCCGCTGAACAAATAAAGAAAATGGGGGAACTGGGATTCATGGGTATGATGGTGGATCCCAAATATAATGGCGGCGGTATGGATGCCGTTTCGTACGTTCTCGCCATGGAAGAAATATCCAAGATTGATGCCTCTGCCTCTGTATGTATGTCGGTAAACAATTCGCTGGTCTGCTGGGGACTTCAGAAGTACGGCACAGAAGAGCAAAAACAAAAATATCTTACCCGTCTGGCAACGGGTGAAATTATCGGAGCTTTCTGCTTGTCGGAACCCGAAGCTGGCTCAGACGCCACGAGCCAGCGAACTACTGCAGAGGACAAAGGAGACTACTACCTGCTGAATGGAACCAAAAACTGGATTACCAATGGAAACAGCGCCTCGGTTTACCTCGTAATGGCCCAAACCGATGTAGAGAAAGGCCATAAAGGGATTAATGCCCTGATCATGGAGAAGGATATGCAGGGATTTGTGGTTGGAAAAAAAGAAGATAAGCTGGGTATCCGCGGATCAGATACACATTCCCTGATGTTCAGCGATGTAAAAGTCCCGAAAGAAAATCGAATCGGCGAAGACGGGTTTGGCTTTAACTTTGCCATGAATACCCTGAACGGTGGCCGCATAGGTATTGCTGCACAAGCCCTTGGAATCGCTTCCGGTGCATATGAGCTTGCGTTACAATACAGTAAGGAAAGAAAAGCCTTTGGCAAGGAGATATCGAAACACCAGGCGATCCAATTTAAGCTAGCTGATATGGCTCTCAAAGTGGAGGCCGCAAGGAATTTGTGCTTGAAAGCCGCCTGGTTGAAAGACAATGGGAAAAATTATGCCACTGCAAGTGCCATGGCAAAGCTATATGCTTCAGAAGCAGCTATGGATATTGCCGTCGAAGCTGTCCAGGTTCACGGTGGATACGGCTATGTTAAGGAATTTCACGTGGAGCGCTTGATGAGGGATGCCAAGATCACCCAGATCTATGAAGGAACTTCTGAGATCCAGCGTATAGTAATAGCCCGTGATATCCTGAAATAGAGGATTTAAATTTCATCTTGGAATTGTATAATTATTCGCAATTAGTGAAATTGGGCACCCTTGATTTTACGATTTGCATTTGAATAATTCTACATGTCAACAGAAAACTACAATAAGGTAATCGAATCGCTAAGTATCCGGTTCATTGCCTGTCGCAATGTTGACGTGATCGATAACCTGCAAGTCGATGATTTCCAGGAACCCGAAAACCTTCTCATCTTTTTAAAAAAGGGGAAACTATCCATTGACGACCACGAGGTTAAGGAGGGGCAGGCCGTATTGATCCCGGATTCAAAGCCTACCAAAATCAATTTCGGGGATTTGGCCAGTCCTACTGTCATGAACCTGGAAGAATTCCGGTTCAAGAGGAACGAATTCTTCCGCGAGGACCTGGGGGGAAGCGCTAAGGCTGAATTGACCCTGGTGAGTTTTGAAACCACTATCTTCGATACGGTCAGTTTTTTCAACACCCTGGAAATTCCCGCCTTTGCCCTGGACCACCCCATTCTCAACGGTCTTATTTACGATATAACCCGCGAACAATCGGACCGGAGAGAGGGTTTTCAGCGGGTGATTTCCATTAAAACGGAGCACATTGTTATTGAAGTGGTTCGATATATCCTCAGCAATAACCTATTTGTAGAAAAGATGGTCACCAATGCCACCTATTTCAAGGATCCCCGACTTATAAGTCTTTTCAAGCATATTAAAGAAAATATAAGTAGGGAACTGACCAATAAAAAACTTGCGGAAATTGCCGGGGTCAGTGAGGATTATGTAGGCCAGTACTTCAAGGCCTTAACGGGGATCAATCCTCAGGATTATATTGAATACAAAAGAATGGAACATGCAGTGGAACTGTTACGAACCACTAAGATGAGCATTCGGGATGTGGGCAAATCCTGTGGCTATAAGGACACGGCCTATTTCTGCCGACGGTTCAAAATGATGTACGGTATACCTGCAGGTAAAATGAGAAAACGGGAAACTCTGATTAATGTCTGATCAGGCCTGAACCTTCCTGTCTTTATTTATGTCGTATATCTTCGCCGAGACTTCAATCAGAAGATCCGGATTTTCTTCAATGGCATTTCCAATGACTATGGTATCTGCGCCGGCATTGAGTGTATCCACCGCTTTTTGGACGGTACTGATTCCTCCCCCTACGATAAGCGGAGCGTTTACAGATCGTCGGACTTTCGATATCATTTTGCTGCTGATGGGAACTCCACCACTTCCGGCGTCCATGTAAATCAACTTCAGTCCCAGCATTTCTCCAGCCATGGCAGTACTTGCCGCAATTGAATACTTATCTGCCGGTATCGGTATTGTATTACTCATATAGGAAACTGAGGTAGACTTTCCTGAACTTACCAACATATAGCCGGTGGGAAGCGTTTCAAGTTGACTATTCCTGATTATCGGTGCAGCTATGACATGCTGGCCAATAAGCAGTTCGGGGTTGCGACCGGAAATGAGTGATAGAAACAGGATGGCATCAGCACTCGTGTCGATGTGCATATTACTTCCCGGAAACAGGATAACGGGTATTGAGGTGTTCTTTTTAATGGTATGGATCACCATCGACAGGTTGGGTGCCGTGATCAGGCTTCCCCCCACAAAGAAAAAGTCCAGGTAGTTCTCATTGGCAACTTCTACCAGTTTGACAACCTGTTCGGCATCGGAGACTTTATCCGGGTCAATTAAGACTGCCAGGGATTTCTCCCGCGCTTTGCTCTTCTGCTGCAGCAGGTTCAGTATCCTCATGTTCTTCACTGATTTCTGTTAAGTAAGCAATAAGTCGTTCCTTGGCGAGGTTAAGCAGGAACACTAAAGTCTGTTCCAATACCTGGTCGGCCAGGCGGTCCAGCATGTTGTAAGTAGACCCTGATTCGGCTCCTTCCTCCCCATCTTCCAATTCCTTTTTCTTCTTCTTGTTCGGTCCGGCAATTCCCCGATACAACAGGTATGAAATGAGGAGAGAACCCGTTATGATCAAGGCGTTCATACCCGTTTTTCCCATCCGGTTTGCTACATCCTTAAGGGCTACCTGGATATCTTCCTTATACTCCTCGGTAGCCATGGAAAGCTGTTTTTTTAGTTGTTCGCTGATCTCACTCATCGTCTGCAATCTTACTTCCAAGATAACGATTAATTTTCTCTTTAAGTCCAATCCTGCCCCGTAGCAAATAGAGTGTTAATGCCAGGAAGGCATAGAAACCGCCCACTATTAGAAAGCCATATCCGACCTGGTCAAGCCACATTCCAATAAAAAATGCCAATGCCATGGATAAGAACATAAGGGCAAAAAGGAACATCAAAATAATGATTACAGCCTGTATCCCCTTCGCGGTTGTCTCGGCTATTTCCTCCCTGGCCTCCAGTTTGAAGAGTTCCAGCCTGGTTTCCAGGTAACCTGATATACTATCAAACAGGTTGTCCAGTTTGAAAAATTTTAGGAGTTTGCTTTCCACTTGACCCTTTTTTCAAAGATACGGGAAAATTGTGGAGCCGGAAAAGGGAATGTTAAAAGCTCAGTTCCATTTGAAGCCGGAACTGGAAAACCGAAGAAGAGCCCACCCTATCTCTCACAGAAAAATCGCTCTGAACTTTGAGGCTATGTCCTACAATATACTTGTTTACACCAAGCGTCCATTCGGTTTCATCCGGAAGGCTGGAATAACTTATGTCGTCGGGCTTAATCCTGGTATAGCGGCCAGCGATTTCCCAATTATTCGCAAACAGGTATCCCAGTTGATGAGCCATCCCAGTTCCCGAGTAAAAGCCTGCAAAATTTCCTCCACCCAAGGCACCGAAATTCTCATTTACATTATTCTTGTCCGCAAATTCAGACATGTATTGAATACCCTTGTACTTGAACATAATATCGGCAAAAATTGTACTCAGGTCCGTGTTGATTCTCGTTCCGGAGATATCTTCAATATAACTACCCAATTGGCCCCGTTGTCGGGAAGCACCGTCATTGTAGTCATACGTTATCCCTACAGATAATTTTGGAGAGGGCTCCCTTGACAAGTCACTTCCAAAATAATCGCCTTTACTGGTAAAGGAGCCAAGCGGCAGAAACTCGACTCGTGCCGTATAATCGTAGCCACCCGTATTATTCGCTGTGATGTTCCTTCCTTCTCCCATACTTATGGAAAACATAGTATTTACTTTCACAGACCCTATGCTTGATTTATTTCTCAACTGTATCCCGATATCTCGATCTATGTTAAATCTTGAATTGACCAGGGACCGGTCTACAAACTGAAGCTTTTGTGACGAGATGACACGCTCACGATTTCCGGGGAGCTTGGTTTGCCCGGCCCACAATTCCCAATTGCCGGCGAAATTCCACATAATTACCGCATCCATCACCAGGTTGGAGGTATTATTTGTTTCATCGATTTCACCTCCATGATCCCGGTTACTCAGACCCAACTCGACTTTATACTTGAGGCGGGGCGAAAAGGCATAGCCGTCGAACTTAAGTCTTGACCTTCTGATCAGTAATTTATCTGCCCAGGTTTTATTGTCCCTGTTATATACACCTTCATAAAGCGTTTGAAAGCGAACCGAAGCCTTCATGGAGAAGGAGGAATCCTTGGCAAGTATGCTTATCCCCTTCCCGAATTTATTGGAAGTGATATCCTGGCTAAAAGCAGTGGTGATAAATACTGTCGATAATATTAAGAAAAGAAGTTTCAAGAGTCTAAATTTTACGCAAATACGCTATTTTTTCCTTGGAGTTATTTTAACATATTGTTATTTATATGTTAACGGAATGTTATCAACCTGTCTTCAGCAATGTTGTTTAACCAAATTTTCGTGCGAATAATATCATCCATATTGGATGGGGGTATTGGCCTACCCAAATACAATTTAATTTGCGAAATTGCCACCGCTTTTACTGATTCGACAATATTAGGGTCAGACGCTTAACCCAAATCAAACAGTGACCTTATGGTGTGGGAAGTAATAATCGGTTCCCTTCAGGTAATAGGAGCACTTGGCTTTTTCCTTTTTGGAATGAAGACCATGAGCGAGGGCTTGCAACAAGTAGCAGGTAATAAACTGCGGAAAGTTCTCGGTGCAATGACCACTAACCGCTACACCGGCGTTACCACCGGTTTCATGATTACGGCTATTCTCCAAAGTTCATCTGCCACCACGGTGATGACCGTAAGCTTTGTAAATGCGGGTTTGATCACGCTTACGGAATCGGCCGGGGTTATGATGGGTGCCAACATAGGTACAACCATCACAGGGTGGTTGGTTTCTATTATAGGATTTAAAGTTAAAATATCCAGTATTGCATTACCCATTATTGCTATCGGGCTTCCTCTGATGTTGTCCGACCGGCAAAAGGCGAAGAAATGGGGAGAGACCATCATAGGATTTGCCCTGCTATTCCTGGGACTGGCTGCATTGAAGGATGCTGTACCGGATCTTAGGGAAAACGAAGCAGTATTTGCCTTCCTTGAGCAATTCAGCGATCCCGGGATCCTCTCAAGGTTGATGTTTGTCCTAATAGGGGCATTAATAACCGTAGTCATGCAATCCAGTAGTGCAGCCATGACCTTGACCATTGCCCTTGTGGCGAAAGGACTTCCGCTGGATATTGCAGCCGCTATGGTACTGGGTGAAAACATTGGAACCACCATCACGGCAGAACTAGCCTCCTTAGTAGCCAATGTACATGCCAAGAGATCTGCACGGATTCATTCCATGTTCAATATTATCGGGGTAACATGGATGATCTTTTTAGCCCCGGTGTTCCTACATTTTATAAGCTTAATTTTCCCCAACCAGCTTGATAATGGTGGAAATACATTTGCATTGGCAGCATTTCACACAATATTCAATACCCTCAATGTCTTGTTACTGATCGGGTTTGTAAACAGACTTGTGCAAATTGCTACAAGGACCATAAAATCCAAGGGGGGGGATGACGAAGAGGACTACTGGCTGACCTACTTAAACAAGGGAGTGGTGGGTACTACGAGCATTTCGATAGATGAGGCGAGGCGAAGTGTTGTAATGTTTTCCCAGACAGTTTCTAAGATATCGCAGCTGCTAATGGATCAGAGTAATGCAGATAAAGAAAAGAAGGTGCTGAAGCTCAATAAAAAAATAAAGAAGTTGGAGTCACTCACTGATGATATTGAAGAGCAGATATCGCAATTTCTACAGAGAGTTTCTGAATCCAAACTCTCTGAAAAGAGCTCAAGGGAAGTACAGGGATTGGCGAGCATTATTACCGACCTGGAGAGGATTGCTGATATTTATAACCGTATGTCAAACGACCTTGTCAGGAAAAAAGATCATGATATAGTATTTAGCGAAGATCAAAGGAGCAACCTGAATAAACTTGCAGGGCTTGTTGATGATGCCATAGACATTATGATCACTAACCTTGATAACTACAGTGCCGATTTGAATGCTGTAGAAAACGCTGAAAGAAAAATTAATTCTTTTGTTAAAAAATTGCGAAAAGAGCAGTTTTCAAGCATTGAAAAGCCTGGTTATAATATCAAAGCAGGCATTATTTATCGAGATCTTTTTAATTCATTTGAACGAATAGGAGATCACGTTGAAAATGTATCAGAAGTGCTTCGAGAAGACGTAGAAGAAGTCGAGGAAGAGTAAATTCTCATTTTGCAAAAAAGCTTTTTATTGTAATTTCAGGGGCAACCTTGATTTATGATCAGAAAGCTATTCCTTCCATCCTTCATTATCCTGGTAGGGGTGTTGATTTACGTCAGTCCCGAATTTAAAGAGATCACTGCCGGTGTGGCCATTCTTCTTTTCGGCATGATGGGGCTGGAGAACGGATTCAAAAATTTCACCGAGGGGCCGCTTAGGAGAATTTTATTAAGGGCAACTAACAAGTTTTATAAAAGTTTTAGTCTCGGGCTGGTCTCTACAGCCATTTTGCAATCCTCTTCACTGATTTCAGTAATTGCCATCTCATTCATTGGGGCAGGCCTTTTGGGATTAAAAGCTGGCATAGGTATCATTTTTGGATCCAATGTAGGAACGACCGCGACCGCGTGGCTGGTGGCTACCCTGGGCCTCAAAGTAAATATATCAGCCTTTGCCATGCCTATGCTGGTGATCGGGGTTATTCTGATCTTCCAAAATAACCGCTCCATAAAAGGGTTGGGTAATGTCCTGGCAGGGATCGGATTCCTCTTCCTGGGAATTCATTATATGAAAGTGGGGTTTGATGCTTTTAAGGATACGTTTGACCTCGCACAATACAGCATGGAGGGGTTTGGTGGATTACTGCTTTATACGGCGATTGGTGTTCTACTCACAGTGATCCTTCAGTCCAGTAGTGCAGCGATGTCCATAATATTAACCGCTCTTGCAGCAACCCAAATTACCTATTTTAATGCCCTGGCTTTATCTATAGGAGCTAATATCGGGACTACCATCACCGCAGTGATAGGCGCTGCAGCCTCCAATTCAACGGGGCGACAACTCGCCGGAGCCCATTTTGCCTTTAATATGGTCACGGGAATTTTTGCCCTGGCATTGATCAATCCTCTCAGTTGGGGAGTTGACTGGATTAGTGATCTCCTTGAAGTACCCAGTTCAAATTATTTGATCAGGTTAGCACTTTTCCACAGTACTTTCAATGTGATGGGGGTCTTGATCATGCTGCCATTTATCGGTGTCATGGTACGTATTCTTGAGCGAATTTTCCCTACACCAAAAATACCGATTTCGGAACCAAAATATCTCTCAAAGTCAGCCTTGAATTACCCTACTTCCGCCATATCAGCACTGATCAATGAAACACATCATCTCCTTGATCATGCCTTTGAAATCTTTTCCAGGGGTCTCGGATACAAGAAATCGGAAATATTGGTAAGAAAGAAAATTGATCCTGAAGCCGCCAAGTACGATCATATAGTAATCACTGATGTTGAACGCCTTTACCATGAAAAAATAAAGTCCATTTATAGTGGAATCATTGAATTTGCCACCAAAGCACAGGCCATTAATGCCAACCATAAGCAAATCGATCTCATTTACCGCATAAAGGAATCAAACCGGTATATTGTCGAAGCCATCAAAGAACTCAACGAGATTCAGCCCAACCTAAGTAAGTACCTGAATTCCAATCGAGAGGCCATGAGGGATGAGTACGACAAATTCAGGTTCAGAATAGTTAAAGTTCTGAGGCAGGTTTTCAAGGCACAATTGCCCAACCTGGAGGAAGACCTTGAAGAAGGGGAGAGGGCCAGACTAATTGCTGAACACATTGAAAAAAGAAGTAAGAAATTCAAAAAATATGCTGCCATGATTAAGGAATTCGATGTGCTCTACAACGGTGTGCTGGAAAATCTGATCCGTGAAGGTGAAGTAACGAGTGATGAAGCCAGCAGTTTGCTCAATGACAGTGCGACAGTAGCCAATATTTGTCAAAGTATGTTGAAGGCGGCCGAACTACTCTATATGGAACCCGACATCTTTATTATTCCCATGCATCCTCTGACCCATGCCAGCGTCGGGTTACAAATGGCTGAAAACGGGAATAACTGATTAAAAGGATTTTTGTATTTTAATGCTTGTGAGAACTATACTAATCGTAACCCTTATGTCTTTTTCACTTCTTGTGTATTCACAAGAAGTTTATCACATACTCCATGTGAAAGGAAAAGTCATCCTTAAGAATAGTGGGGAGAACGTTAAAACAGGGGATAAAATCAAAGCCAACGCTGAAATCGTGTTTGGAAGCAAATCGGACCTCGTTATTGCCCTGGGAAATAAAAAGGGTCGTTTCGTGATCAAACCTGACCCCGAGGCTTCGGCTGAAAGCGAGTTGAGCACCTTCTTGAAGGATGTTGTTTCGGCGGCCAGCGGGAAACTTTCTACCCGGGGGGCGACACTCAACCTCCTCGACCTTTCTAACCACTTCCAGGGGGAATACCTCGTGCTTGGGGGAAGGGCCAAGATAGTCATGAATCCAAAAGCCTTTGATATGGCCGATGGATCTTTCTTCTTTCTCCGTTACGCCTATGACGGCGAAACCATCAATAAAAAACTCTCACATAACGGAGACACCTTACTATTTGACAGAGATGAGATTTTCCAAATCGATGGTAAACCCATTCCCAAAGAAAAAGTGGGAGAAATGGAGTTCTTTTACTTCGAAAAAGAATGGGAATTTCCCCGAAAGATCAGCCAAATGATCATGCATTTCCCCGATGATGAGGAAGTTAAACCCGGCGTGGGCATCTTAGTCGAGGAGCTGAAATCTTCAGGCACCGAACAGGATCAAATTATTGATGAAGTTGAGGCCTATCTCTCTGATATTTACGGAAGGGTACATCCCGGCAATCTCAAATCCTGGCTGAAATTGCATTATGACCTTTAGCCGGGCATTACTATGAACTTACCCAACCGGCAACGGAACCTCATGGTGGGCATATCACTGATTCATGCCTTCTTCCTGATGATCCTCTCCTATTTCCTACTTAACTGGTACTTCGTTCACTGGGATGAAGGAGAGTTGCTCCAATTTGGGCCTATTCTCAAAAAACTGGTATTCAACATAGAAGAGAAGCCTCCCGCGAAGGAACTGATGTTCATTAATGTATCCAATGATAATCAGCTGGTTGACTTCTTCGACGGGGAGATCTTCGGTAATGAGGCGATCACAGACAGATCTAAACTCGCAACATTTCTCAATATGCTCTCGGAGACCAACAATCACAAGGCCGTCTTTCTGGATATCAGGTTCGATCTCCCTTCTGAACATGATGAGTTGCTACAAGAGGCTATTGACAAAACAGAAGGGCTGATCGTATCCAATCACCTGACTGAAGGTGTTCCCAACCCGATGGTTATCAATGCTACTTATGGGATCTCTGACTATCCCGTAGTAGGGGGAAGTTTTTTCAAGTTCCAATACATCTACCAGGACACCATTAAAACCGTACCCCTTTTAATGGATGAAATGATCAATAATAAAAGCTACAGGATGGGCAAATATTTCCTGCGGGAAGGGAATAAATCCTATTTCAATACATTCCTTTCTGACCTGCTTGTACGACCCTATGATCTTTTTGACCGGGAGGATAAATACTGGTACGCCGACCTTGGAAATCTCACTGCACTAGATTCTGACTACTTAAGGGAAATCACCAATGACCGTATCATCATTTTAGGTGATTTTACTAAGTACGATACCCATGAGACACTCCTTGGAACCATGCCTGGCCCACTAATCCTGGTAAACGCATACTACACGCTATCCAGAGGCCTTAACCGGTTGAACTGGTATTCCCTTGCTTATATATTCGTATGTTATTTTGTTATCTCCCTCATCATTTTCATTCCGGGAGATCCCCTGGAATTTTGGTTAGCCAAGATCAGTGGCAGCAGCAAAATAGCGTCTGCCCTTGCGGGGTTTTTCAGTTATTTTCTCCTATTGATACTCATGGTATTGACCACCTACCTCATTTTCAGTTTTCTGCTCAATATCCTCTGGCTAACATTCTATCTATACTTAATTGACAAACTAGTCACGTTTACCTATAAGAAAACAGGAATCATAAAAAAGGGAAACCCTGAGCAGGCTTCCCTCTGAAAAAGTAAACTGTGTAGTTTAATTACTAACGCTCACAAACACAGAAGTATTTTCCCATTCCAACCGGAAACCATTGCCTTCTACCGAGATATTGAACGACTCGACAAAGTCAGAGGTCTCATCCGGGGAAACTTCAACCCGAAGGACATCATCTGATTCGTCGTAGTTAAAAGCGCCCCACTGATCGGCATTGCTATTAAAAACAATGGTCCAACTGTCTTCACCGGGAATGGTAAACAAGCCATACCTGCCAGCCTCCAGGGTTTCACCTTCAATGGAGATATCTCCATCAATTTCAAATGTCGTGGCGTTATTGGCACCTGTTCTCCAAACCTTGTCGTAAGGAACCAGTTCACCCATTATAGTTCTTCCACGTGCAGAGGGTGAATGATATACGATCTTTACACTGACGCCTTCAATTTCGCCTTCAGCTTCTTTTTTTGGGCTTTTCTGTGCCAGCAAAGGGGACCCAATCAAAACAATGATCAGGGAGAGAAGTATTTTATACGCTTTCATGTTATTTGATTTGATGTATTTGTCAAAACGATATGTGTGATAGTTAAGTTTGGTTTGTCAGAAAAAAGATTGTGAATTGTCAGACAGCTCACCTTCTGAATTTCTTCAGAATATCAATTGTTTTCTCCAGATCATCGTCCCTGTAATCCAGGTGTGTTACAAGCCTTATTTCATCGGGGCCGAATGCAACTGATAAAATGCCCTTATCCTCCAGCTCTGGTACTATTTCAGAAGAATGCATCCCAGGTCGAAGCTTGAAAATGACAATATTCGTATCAACAGGAAGAACTTCTTCCACCCAGGAAAGTGCATTCAGGCAGCTTCCGAGTTCCCTGGCCCGGCGGTGATCTTCTTTTAGCCTTTTTACATGGTTTTCCAGCGCATAAATGCCGGCCGCGGCGAGAAATCCCGCTTGTCTCATAGCTCCACCGAAAGTTTTTCTCCTACGTCGCGCCGATCGTTTAAGGGGCCTGTCGAACATCAGGACAGAGCCTACTGGGGCACCCAGTCCCTTAGAAAGACAAATGGAAATTGTTTCAAACATTTTCCCGTAATCACGCGGATCATCCCGTGTTTCCTCCAGGGCATTAAACAACCGGGCTCCATCGAGATGCATCTTTAAACCCGATTCCCTGGCAACTTCGTTGATCTCTTCGATTTCCTTAAGGTTGTAATACGACCCACCCCCTTTGTTAACGGTATTTTCCAAACCAACTACCGAGGTGGTGGGAAAATGCTGGTCATCCGGATTGATGTTCTTCTTTACATCATGTGCCGTTATCCTGCCTCTATCCCCTTTTAGCAAGCGCACCGATAGGCCACTGTTTCCATGCAAGCCACCACCCTCGTATTTGTATATATGTGACCCTTCATAGCAGATTACTTCCTCATAGGGTTGTGTAAGCACTGCCATACCAATCTGATTGGCCATGGTGCCAGAAGGACAAAATAGTGCTCCGTCCATTCCGAATATACGCGCACATTTTTCTTCCAGTTCGTTTACCGTTGGGTCTTCTCCAAAAACATCATCTCCGACTTCGGCATTCATCATGGCATCCATCATTCCCGAAGTGGGCTTCGTAACAGTATCGCTTCTAAGATCGATCATGAAACATAATTTTGAATTATCCCAATCAACTCATTTCTATCAATGGGCTTACTGAAATAATGATTGAAACCCATCTCCAGGAATTTTTCCCGGTCTCCAGGTAATGCATAGGAAGTAATGGCAAATACGGGAATATTGGATATCCTTTCATTTTCCCGAATGGTCTTCAGAAGGTCTGTACCATCCATCTGTCCCCTGCCGAGATTTATATCCATAAGGATTACATCATAATCCCCGTTCTCAAGTTCATTCAGACAACTCTCGAAATCTTTCACACAGACAAGGTCATAATCTTTTGCCAACAACTTTTCCATGATGAAGGCATTGATACTGTCGTCTTCCACGCACAAAAGGCGGGTTTTTTTCATAGCACTTCTAAGTTGCTTAAAAATATCTATTGTTAGAAGATCGATCAGAACTTTTTAAAACGATTGATCGTTAAATAAATGGTTGAATACTTTCAAGGTTTTGGTTGAACGTGAGATGCCGCCTGCACCAGGCGGCATTTCTATTTTTACCGACTCAACTCCTCCTTGAGATACCTGGCGGTATAGCTTTTTCGGGATCGGGTGACCTTCTCCGGGGATCCTTCAACAACGATTTTTCCACCTTTTTCACCCCCTTCAGGCCCAAGGTCAATAATGTGATCGGCCATCTTAATCACGTCAAGATTATGTTCTACAATGAGCACCGTATTTCCCTTATCCACTAACCTGTTCAATACTTCAAGGAGATGTTGGATATCCTGGAAATGCAACCCTGTTGTCGGCTCATCCAGGATATAAAGGGTTTTTCCGGTGTCTTTCTTGGATAATTCCGTAGCCAGCTTGACCCGCTGTGCCTCTCCTCCCGACAAAGTAGTAGCATGCTGACCCAGGTGGATGTATCCAAGTCCAACATCGTTGAGGGTTTTGATCTTTCTCAGTATACGAGGCTGATTCTCAAAGAATTCGACAGCATCCTCTACGGTCATGTCGAGCACGTCCGCAATGGACTTCCCTTTGAATCTTACCTCCAGGGTTTCCCGGTTATACCGCTTTCCCTTGCAGGTCTCACATAAAACATGAACATCCGGAAGAAAATCCATTTCGATAGTTCTTAGCCCAGCACCTTCGCAGGTTTCACACCTTCCTCCCTTCACATTGAATGAAAAACGACCGGGTTTGTAGCCCCTGATCTTGGCTTCCGGAAGATTGGAGAACAAGGAGCGGATATCAGAAAATACCCCTGTATAGGTAGCGGGATTTGACCTGGGGGTTCGCCCGATAGGACTTTGATCCACTTCAATCACCTTATCCAGGTATTTCAACCCTTCTACCTTTTCAAAGGGCAGTGGGGTGAGTCTTGAACGATAAAAGTGCGTATTCAGTATGGGGAAAAGCGTGTCGTGGATAAGGGTCGACTTACCACTTCCCGAGACGCCCGTGATACAAACCATCTTTCCAAGCGGAAGTTTCAGGTCGATGTTTTTCAGGTTATTTCCCCGGGCCTTGTGAATTACCAACTCCTCTCCCTTGCCCTCCCTGCGATGGAGTGGTACCGGGATGGTTCTCTCACCCCTGATATATTTCGCGGTCAGGCTATCACCGGAATAGAAATGATCAGGTGCTCCTTCTGCTACAATCTGGCCTCCAAACCTTCCAGCCCCAGGTCCTATGTCAATGATGTGGTCGGATTCAAGCATCATGTCCTTGTCGTGTTCCACCACAATCACACTATTCCCAATATCGCGCAGGTTCTTTAAAGCCTTGATTAATCGATGGTTATCCCGCTGGTGTAACCCGATACTGGGCTCATCCAGAATGTAAAGAACCCCCACCAACTGGCTTCCGATCTGGGTAGCCAACCTGATCCGCTGCGCTTCACCCCCCGACAGTGTTCTGAGCGGACGATCGAGTTGGAGGTAGTCAAGCCCCACATCGAGCAGAAAACCAATCCGTTTTCTCAACTCCTTTAATACCTCGGGGCTTATCTTTCTCTGTCTTTCCGTCATTCGGTCTTCAAGGCCTACCATCCAGTCAGCAAGGGTCTTGATATCCATCCTGGCCAGCTCGGATATATTCCTGTCATCAATCTTGAAGAACAAGGATTCCTTTTTAAGCCTGGCACCTTCGCATTCCGGGCAGGTAGAGATGACCATAAATTCCTTCAACCATTTCTGGATCTTATCGGAAGAGCCGGATTTCTGTTTTTCAAGGAAACGGATGATCCCCTCAAATTTCGTATACCAATCAGTTCCGGGGTACTTTTTGGAAGCTACGGCTACGGGTGTTTCATCCCCGTAAAGCAGAACATCAATGACCTCCTCAGGCAGCTTTCTTATTGGTGTGGAAATATCGAGTTTATGCTTTCGCAGGATTGCCTGGATCTTCTTGAAAATCCATATGTCCCTGTATTCCCCGAGAGGAAGAATTCCTCCACGGCTTATGCTTTTTGAGGGATCAGGAATGATTGAATCCCTGGTAATCTCCTCAATCACCCCCATCCCGTTACATCGTGGACAGGCTCCATAGGGTGAGTTGAATGAAAAAGTATTCGGGGCCGGTTCGTCATAGGAAAGCCCGTTCTCGGCATCCATCAGGAACTTGCTGAAATGATGAAGGTTGCCATCACCGTCCAGGCACATGATAACCCCCCTGCCCTCTCTCATCGCGGTCATGATTGACTGGCTGATCCGGAAGCGATCTTTTTCATTAACCACGACGCGATCTATCAACACCTCAATGTCATGGATTTTGTATCGGTCAAGTTGCATCTTGGGCACAATATCCTCCACCATACCGTCTACCCTGACCTTGCCGTATCCCGATTTCCGCAATTGCTGAAACAATTCACGGTAATGGCCCTTGCGGGCTCTGACGACCGGGGCCATGATGGTTAGTTTGCCCCCGGCAAAATAACTCATGATATGGTCGATGATCTGCTCCTCAGTCTGGCGCATCATCTTCTTGCCTGAAATGTAGCTGTAAGCATCCCCAGCCCGTGCATAGAGGAGCCTGAAGAAATCATAAACCTCGGTGACTGTTCCAACAGTCGACCTGGGATTTCGCGAGGTGGTTTTTTGCTCAATGGAAATTACCGGGCTGAGCCCGTTGATCTTGTCAACATCCGGACGCTCCATATCCCCGATAAAAGACCTGGCATAGGCAGAAAAGCTCTCCATATACCTCCTTTGACCTTCTGCATAGATGGTATCGAAGGCCAATGAGGACTTTCCACTACCCGAAATTCCCGTAATTACCACCAGCTTATTCCGCGGAAGGATGACGTTGATATCCTTGAGGTTATGCTCCCGGGCACCCAATACTTCCAGGTTCTCATAACCCGTCGCATCCATTACTATATTATCTTCCTTCCCGGCCAATATTTTGCAAAAATGCAAAGATAGTTGGTTTAGGGTGAAAGTGTATAGTAGAAAGTAGAAAGTAGAAAGTGGTAAGGTGGTAAGGTGGTAAGGTGGTAAGGTGGTAAGGTGGTAGGTGGTAAGGTGGTAAGGTGGTAGGTGGTAGGTGGGTAAAGTGGTAAAGTGGTAAAGTGGTAGTATCACTTCCCCAATAGATTTAACTTTTGACTTTTGCCCTTTGAATTTTTACTTCTCCTAGGGTATATCGTAGCCGCGGGCGTACTTCAGCATTTTGAACCAGTCTTCACGGTCAAGATTAATTTCGAGGGCTTTGGCTATCTCATGTAGGCGGCCCTTGTTGGTAGTGCCTAATATGGGGAGAATGGTGGCAGGATGATGCAAAAGCCATGCAATGGCAAGGGCTGAAACTGAACATTCATAGCGTTGTGCCAGGGGTTGCAAGTCACCGTACAGCTTTTCATCCTTGAAAAGTTTCCCCCCTCCAAAAGGTGACCAGGCCATTATAGGTAAATTCATGGTGTGCAGGAAATCAATGCTCCCATCGATAAAGGGCTCGGAATTGAGAAGTGAAAGTTCAATCTGGTTAGTGACCAGGGGGTAGTCAAGGTGTGCCTGCAATAGTTCAAACTGCTCCCGGTTAAAGTTGGATACACCAAATTCTGCTACTTTTCCAGAGCTTCTCAAAACTGTAAATGCTTCAGCCACTTCGTTGGGGTCCATCAGGGGATCAGGACGATGAATTAATACGAGATCCAGTTTTTCGAGATCCATATTTTTCAGGGACGTTTCCACGGAAGTGACTATATGTTCACGGCTGGTATCATAGGTGGGCAGGATACGGCCGGGAAACTTATCAGAGGCCAACTTGATTCCACATTTTGTAATGTGACGAAACTGATCCCTAAAATCCGGATTGTTCTTAACGACCTTTCCGTACAACAGTTCGCAGGTGTAATCTCCATAGATATCCGCATGATCTATGGTAGAGATTCCTAATTCCAGGCCAGTGTGGAGTAGTTTTTCGATTTCTCCCGGTGACATGGGCAGATCGTTCCAACGCCATGCACCTAAAATAAGAGGTTGTCCGGCAGACCCCGTGATCTCTTGTTGGCTCATCATAATTATATAATTAATTATGTAATTATCTATGGGTTAATTATGTAATTAATTACATAATTATTTTTGACTTTCAATTGAAAAGTGAAGAGGGTTTAGAATTTCAGTTTCTCGTCTTTTTCCCAAATACCCCAATAGGCTCCTACGTCCCCTTCAGCTCCCACTTTCCAGGCCTCATCAAAGGATGAAAAATAAAATATCTCAATCCCGGCTTCCTCGGACCATCGCTGGGTATTAATGAAGTACTTCATGAAATTTTCAGCAGAGGGTTGAGCTCCCTCCAGTCCTGTTCCATTACTTGGCCAACCCGTTTCGGTAATAATCACCCTTTTGCCGTTGCCTGCTCCCAGCGCCTGGTTATACATTCCCTGCATATAGAGCAGAGAGTAATCGATATTGCAGCCCTCCCAATAAGGATAGCAGTTTGCCAGGATGATATCACAAGCTTCAGTGATCGCAGGACGGGAAGTAAACTCGTAATAGGCATCCACGTAACCGATTGGGGTTCCGGGGATCTCTTTCTTCACCCGATGCATAAACTCCAGCAATTCCTCCTCCGTAAGCTCTTTCCTGTAAAGGACTTCGTTACCAACCGCCGCTATATCCACATATCCCTCTTTGACCACCTTGATCAACCCCTCTATTTCACGTTCATTTGTCTCGGCATCATCGCTCAACCAGGCGCCTACGAGTGTTTTTAAGCCATATTCACGGGCAATTTTTGGAATCATCTCATTGCCTTCCGTGCAAGAAAACGAACGCACCCAATTGGTATAAGGCTGAATAATTTTCATCCTCTTATGGATTTGTTCCTCGCTCAAATGATCGCCTGGTTCCTGACCCTCACCATATGGACTAAAACAAAGCCCATGCATCCCATTTTCGAGGTACTCCCGGTAAAGATCCAGTAGTTGTTTCTCGCTAAGTTTATTAAGTTCGACACCCGCAAGTGTCATTATCTTACCGTATTTTCCCATTCCTATAAGTTTGTTTATTAAAGAACTCCTCGCCGATCTTCCAGCTGCTTTTTTATATCTCTTGCTTTTTCCTCGGTGATATCATATTTCCACATAACTATTATGGCAAGAGTTGCTGTTGAAGCCGGTATAACAATATCAGCGATCCGAAGATTCGTCATAGTTTCCAAAGTTTGAGTGGCTGCATTCTGGTCAAAACCGACGACCTTAAGAACCAAGCCTCCCAGTACCAATGCCAATGCCTGGCCCAGTTTAACCATCCACCAGTAAATGGCACCGAAAGTTCCCTCTTTCCTCGGCATCCCGTTCTTTAGTTCATCGAGGTCACAGACATCAGCAGTCATACTCATCATAAGAGTAAAGAGGCCCCCGATCCCAAATGCCATCAATGGAACGGGCATAAAGATCATAAATGGACTTTCCGGGTTGAATCCCCACCATTTCAATCCATATCCAACGATAGATATTAAAGTTGATATTATAAATGCATTTCGTTTACCCCAACGATTGGCCATGGCGGAGATAATCGGAATTACCATAAATGCGGTAAGCACCGCACTAACCGTAGAGAACCAAGCCGGCCATGTTCCCGCCATTCCATAATCCCCATTAAACATATAAAATACGATAATGAATACGCTGAATGAGGCCACCATTTGGAAACCGTTGAACACCAGGAAAGTGGCACCACACAGTCTTAAGAACGGAACATTCTTTGACACCTGTACAATTCCCTTAAACAGATCCTTCAAATTTGAAAACATCGTTTTAAAACTAATTTCTTTGCGGTTTTCAATATGAGAACTGTCTATTCCCCGGCAGAAAATAGCCGGCAATATTCCCAATACTATACAAAGCCCGCCTACCATAAGAGATAGTTGCCTTACGCCGACAGCCTGGGACTCAAATATTTCCGGGTCAGCTATAATTACCCAAAACCAGGGAACGATCATCCAGGCAACCTGGCCCATTGTTTGGGAAAATGCCATCAAACGGGTACGTTCATTGTAGTCAGACGTCATTTCATAACCCAAGCCAATCAATGGGGTTGAAAACATGGTATTACCGATAAGATAGACCATGGAAAGGATCAGGAAATACCAGAAATTGAATACCTGGGAGTTATTTTCATCCATTTGCCACAAGACCACAAAGAGGATCCCGCTCAAAATGGCCCCGATAAATATATAGGGTCTTCTGCGTCCCCACCTGGAATCGGTGTTATCCGAAATGAATCCCATAATCGGGTCGGTAAGAGCGTCAAATATCCTGGGGAGACCACCTAGAAGACCGGCTAAAAAGGGGTCCATACCAAATGCAGTAAGAAGAAAGAACATGAAAAATGCCAGGGCACCCGGAAGCATGTTATTCACGAAATGGCCCGAACCAAAGGCCAGTTTCTGAACCATGGGTACCCTGTCTCTTTCTGAAATGGTATGTTGTATCATTTAATTCCGGTTAGTCTTTATAAGAACTCAATCACTTTGCTTCAATGATTACGGTTTGTACAGCTTGTCCTGAGATAGTAAACGCTGTCTTTTCATCACCTAATACAAGTGACACATCCCTGGGATCATTTTGCTCATTGAGCAATACAATGGCAATGGAACCGTCAGGGTTGCGTACTGCAGTAGCTTGTATTGACTCATCTGATAACAGAAGTCCAATTCGTACTGCCCCGGGACGAATAAACCTGCTGAAATGACTCAGAGTATAATACAAAGGGGTGAAATACACTTCATCATTTTCCGGATCAACAATTACCGGGGCCACGCACCAGTTTTTAAACCAGTTGGGTCCGCCCTGACGGTCAAGGACCATATTCCAATCTACCCATCCATCAACCCAGTTATTCAGGCAGCCAATGATGTCACGTGCATAACGGTACACGGGCACATATTTAGGGTGAAGGGGCTTCTGATCTTCCGGTGCCCAGTCCCAACCCCAGTCAGTAGCTTCCTTTGACCAATACCATTCATCGTCCTGCCACTTGGGGACTTCGGCATCCACACAGGCTTCAGACTGTATTAAGTGCTTGCCTGGTGCTTTTTCGTGGGCATACTGCAATTCATCCGGAAATACCTCGTAGGTGCTGGCATACCAATGGATCGCCGTACCGGCAAAATACCGTGTAGAAGCTTCATTGCGGTACATTTCATCTACCCACTCCTTCAGGTGCTCCCGGTTCTGATCGTAGCCCAGGATCTTTACATCACTTTTTCCATCTGCTTCCAATCTGGGACCAAGATGACTCTCCACAAAATCCGTCATTTCTTCCGGGGTGAAATGCATACTTTCCCAGTTATTGCCATTGCCGAGCGGTTCGTTTTCGACCGTTAGTCCCCAGATATCGATTCCCTCTGCTTGATAAGCATCAAGGTACTTTGAAAAGAACAGGGCCCATGTGTCATAATATTCAGGCAATAAATTTCCCCCTACCCAGTCGTTATTGTCTTTCATCCAGGGTGGAGCCGTCCAGGGTGAAGAAATGATCTTGAAACCATCTTTTGATTTTGCCATCGCATCCTTTATCATCGGGATGATGTCATCGCGGTCCTCATCAATAGAGAAGCTCTCCAAGATAGTATCGCCCTCTACCGGAGCATAGGAATATTGGTCCAGCGAGAAGTCGCAGGAGTTCATGTGTGTCCGAGTGAGTGAATAGCGGGCCCCACTTTCCCCAAAATATGCTTCAAGAATTCGGTCCCTGTTATCAGGGCCCAACTGGTTGAGAAGATAAGCAGAAGACTCTGTAAAAGACCCCCCAAAGCCCGTAATCTCCTGGAAGGTTTCTTCGGGATTAATAGTAAGTTTAGCCGGTGATGAACCGGGAGTAAATCCCGTGAGAAGTGTCAGCTGATTCCCCCCCGCACTGGTTTCGTACACTTCTGCTTCAAGCATATTTTCTTCCTGACCACAGGCAGTCATTATCACGATACATAATATAAAGAGGTAATTATTCGAGTATTTCATAATCAATGTGAAACTTCATATTCTACGGGTGGAACCAGTACTTCTTTCATCAAAGTATCGATGTTCCCTCCAAATGTTTTTGCAATCGTATAGCCGTCGCGTGTTAGCCCCTCGAAGACACCCTGATCAACCAGGGTCCACAGTGGATACTTGGCCTGGGCATCGGTAGTGATCAATCCAAAGTGATTCTCGGAACCCCTGGGGTTACCGGCATCTTTCCAGGGTTCATCGAAGGCTTCAAAGTAGAAACATGAAATTCCGGCTTCATTCGTCCACTCACGCATGTGCTTGTAGTATAATGCCTGTTTATATTCATCGGTAGCCCTCGATCCATGCGGTCCGTAATGTCCATTAGACACTGTCGCCCAGCCAGTCTCTCCAATATGTATTGGTTTATCAACTCCAAGGCCTGCTGTATAAGCCTTTACAGAATCATACTGTGCTTGAGCAAATTTTAAAGAGCGCAGCATGGCCGCATCCACTTTTTCGATATCTGACATTTTTTCTTCGTTTTCCGGGACCAGCCAGAATCCGGGGTTATAATGCGAATTGTGATATGGATATGTATGCATTGAAATATAATCCACTGCTTTAATAAGCTCGTTTAGGTCAGGGGTGTGGTATAGGCTGTCGCCTCCTCCCCATGATGAGAAATCATCGGAACTGGTAATCCACAAATCTTTGGGAAGCTCGCCCTTCAGCTTTAATTCCTGGAGGTAGCTAACCCATTTAAGAATGACCCCTGGCTGAACATAATATGAAGCGGCCCACTTGACCATTGCCTCGTTTCCCACCGCCAGCACTTTCACTATATCCGGGTATTGATTGACCAACTTCACTGCCCTTGCTATTTCACCTTCATTTTGCTCGCTCTCGGTATTGTGATCCGGTTCCTGGTCTGTCCAGGCATTCTTACAGTCGATCCATGCTCCAAGCATGACATACATTTCAAATTCCGGATTCTCTTTTCTCAATTCAGAAATTGCCTTCAGGATATTGGATGCATGGGGCAATTGTACATTATAGGTTCTCAATATCCTTACACCCATAGCGGAAAGGATTTTCATATCCTCCTTCAACTGGGCAATAGTGGGCTGTTGATCTCTTGACTTGGCTCGGTATCCCCCATAGGAGATTGCAAGGTACTCGGGGTTCCCCAGTATATCTTTCGCGGTCACTTCTTTCAATTCGCTTTTTTGTTCACTATTTATTTCATCCTTGTTTTGACGGCACGCAATAAACGAAGAAAGGAACACTCCTAAAATCAATATTTTTGCAATCAACTTCATCCTATTTTCCCTGCTTAATTCCGATTTATTTTCTCACAACTCTTGTCCTTGGTCATTACTAACATTATCGTTCACCCTGTTAATGATCTCATCCAGTTGAATTCGCGAAAAATGATCCTCCAACTCTTCGAGGGTTTTTCCATATCCATAGGGATCGTATTTGTGAACTTCTTTTAAAACGTAGTATGCGGCTCTTGGCAAAAGGAGATAATGACCGTCCGGATCGGTCTCGTCCTTCGCGCATATTCCAAACCATTCTTCATTCATATTATTCGAACCCTGTTGATAATCCCTGTCATAACCGCCATTAGCCCAGGAGGCATTTGTGTCGTGCACACCCAGATTTTTATCCTGCCCGTATTTCCACCAACCGTCACTAAACTGAAAGGTAAATCCCCCGAGGGAGTTTCCTGCTTTTCCCATACCAGCAGCATTCGCATAGATTTCCTTCCAGTTTCCAAGTATGTAATACGCCTGCGATTCCTGGTCTTCCTTGTTGAGAATTACATTGTAAGCATCTGCACCAAACTCAGTGAACATTACCGGTTTATCAAGGAACTCCCTAACTCGCTGGAAAGCATCGCCAAAGGAAACACCCCGATAGATATTGGTACCCAGAATATCGATGTCCGGACATTCATTTTTGATTATTTCAAGGTAAGCAAGGTCCCCATTACAGATTGCAACCGGTCGCGAATTATCAATTCTCTTTATAGCGAGTACCGCTTCGTTAAATAGCCGGTACATTGCGGTGGCCTTTTCATCAGTGCCGACATCTTCACCGGGTATGTCCTCTGTTTCTGCTCCTTCCCAGAATAATCCGTAATTGTTTTCATTTCCTAACAAATACAACAATAAGCCATCCGTATTACGATATTTCATGGCCAACTCAGTCACTTCCGAGATCAACGTTTCTTTCACCCTCGGATCTGCGTAATCGGTATTGTCTACCCATTTATCATCAAGTGTTAATCCATATCTTCCGAAGGAGTGGTTTAGCATGGTGTAAATCCCATATTCCTCATAAATGTAGCTGATCCATTTTGCGGGTATTCCCGTATATATCCTTACTGCGTTTACTCCAATCTCTTTCAAAAGGGACATTTCACTCTCAAGGGCTGTCTTAATAAACTCATCCTGCTTCTCCCACAAGTTGTAAGAATAGTTTGTTCCAATTGGGTAATAATCCCAGTTCATACCATTGATGATGAACGGCTCACCATCGACAATAAGCTTCATTCCCGAATTCTCCCTACTTATCGACACGTCTGCTCCGGATTGTGTACAAGCGGTGACGGCAAGCAAAATGAATATCAATGCAATCTCAAGATTCTTCATTCTTGATTCTCTTTCTTCTCCTGTACAGAATTAATTTAAAGTAGTGTGTTTTTAACCAAAATTGCCACTTATACCACTACATCAATTCTCTAAACTTACTACTACAAATCATTTGATTTGCGGCCTGTTGCTAATAATAATAGCTATATTTAATTGCTCAATGATGATATTGACACACTTCAGCTTGGGTCCGATTTGTATGAAAAAATTAACTTTCAGCATCTTCTCTTTTCTGCTAGTTTACCTTTCAGTTTTTGCGAACGATGGCAAATACCCCATTAAGAATTTTGGGCCTGCTGACTACCGGGCAGGTATTCAAAACATCGATTTTGCCCAAAACCGGGATCTTACGCTTTTTGCGGCCAATAACCTGGGCGTGTTATCCTTCAATGGAAATGAATGGGAGGTGCATGCATTTAATACCGGTAAAAAACAGAGATCTTTAGCCTTTGATGAATCAACCAACCGATTATATGTAGGTTCCCAGGGTGAATTCGGATACATCGAGGATGATTGGGAATACCATTCCCTGCTGGAACTCATCCCGGAAAACTCACGGGATTTTGATGAAGTATGGGATGTGTTTTTGTTCGATTCAAAAGTGTATTTCTGCACCTTCCAGAGTATTTATGTCTTTTCCGGTGATGAGGTCAAAGTCATTAGTCGCCCCGGTGGTTTTAACCGGTCATTTTTATCGGGGAACAGATTATTTACACAATCCCCGGAAGGGGACCTATTTGAAATTGACGATGACCGGCTGGTTCCCTCGGAAATGGCGGGACATCCCGGGCAGATTATTGCTGGTATCATTCACAACCAGGACGGTTATGTGGTTTTCTACAACTCAGGGAGGATTGAGTTTGCCAATTCTATCGGTGTCGCTGAAATATACCCGGAACTGTCACTGGAGCTGGAAGGAAAGTATGTCAATCATGTCCTCCAGTTGTCTGATACACGCTTTGTGATTTCAACACAGAGAGCTGGCATCTATCTTTTCAGGGAACAGGATAGATCTATAGAAAAAATTGGAACTGAGGACGGGCTGCGATCCAACGATTGCCTAAGGACCTTCCAGGATTACAACGGTAATCTTTGGGTGGGGATGCAAAATGGAATAGCACTTGTGGATATCAACTCTCCACTCAGACTTGTCAACAAGGATATTGACCTGAGAGGAAGCGGCTACGAGGCCTTTGAACTGGATGAAGGCACCTATTATTCCACTTCGAATGGAATTTATTTCCTTCCGGAAGGAGCCAATAGCAGTACTTTTCTAGCCGGGACAGAAGGTCCCGCGTACGGTATGCAAATGATCAATTTTAAGTTATATGCAGGTCACCATACCGGTCTTTTTAAACTTGAAAATGGAAAGGCGGTAAGAATTGCGGAAACAGATGGATTATGGGAGATAAAGCAGGTACAAAGCAATCCCCGGTACGCCATCGGGGGATCCTATTCCGGTCTCTACCTGTTTCAAATTGATGAAAGGGGAGAACTCGAATTCCAGCATAAGATCAAGGGTTTTGATGAATCCAGCAGGTTTTTTGAGGAAGATCGTAAAGGACATATTTGGGTTGGCCAGTACTATAAAGGTCTTTATCAGCTCCAACTGGATAAATCTTTTCAGAACGCAACAGTGACCAAAGTTTCGGAGTCTTCGGAATACCCCATTCAGCAATATGTTATACTGAGCAGGATCGACGACGAAATATATATAGGTACTTCCCGGGGAATCTACATGATCGATCAAACCAGTGACTCCATTATAGAAGCCGAGATTTTTTCAGAAATAGTAGGAGAACAGTGGGTATATCTAATTTCCCAGGACCACACCAAAAACGTTCATATTTACAGCGAAGATCTTATCGGATATTTCAAGCAGGTAAGTCCCAGTAATTATGAATTCATCCCCTCATCTCTTTACCAGCTCAGTCAGACATTTAACAATGATCTCCTAAGGATATCCGTGAATGTAAAGAATGGGATTATGTATAATGCCAACGAGGGATTTATCCAGTATGTCCCCGCCCTGGAGGACAAGGTCTCCAACCACAAACCCCCAATTATCAGCCGGGTCTATGCGGTTGCTGAAGACAGTGTTCTTTATTCCAAACTGCCATTTATACCCCGCACTGACAATATCCCGGTCGTCCAGTTATCAGAAGGAACGAGAATTCTCCAATTCCATGTCGAATCATTTCAATTTAAGGAAAGTGGCAACCAACGGTTCCGATATTTTCTCACTGGCTTTGAGGAGGGATACGGTGATTGGTCAAATGTGACCCTTAAGGAGTATACCAACCTCTCAGAGGGGAATTATGAATTCTATGTACAAACCCTGAATTCCATGGGAGAAGTTGTTACCAGTCAGCCTATTAGAATACTAGTCGATCCGCCGTTCTATAGAACTACCCTGGCAAAAGTGGCATATGCAATTCTTATAATTCTAGTATTATATATGGCTTACCGGGCACAACGTCGGTATTACAAGAGAAAACAGGGTAAACTCGTGGCGGCAAAAAGGGAAGAGCTCGAGGCAAAACAACTCGAGTTGCAGGAGCTTAAAGAGGAAAAGATCAAAAGTGAATTACGTCACGTAAACAACCTGCTTGCAGCATCCACTATGAATCTTGTAGTGAAAAACGAGTTCATGGAAAATATCAAGCAGGAGATCAAGCATGTCCAGAAAGAGAAAAACAAGGATAAAGCCCTGGAGCGGATCGCAAAAGAAATTGACACTACCTTAAAAGTACAGGAGGACTGGAAGCAATTTGAACATCACTTCGACCGGGTTCATGGCGATTTCCTTTCCCGGCTGACGAGTGAATTCCTCGATCTCACACCGGGGGAACAAAAGCTATGTGCATTTCTCAGGCTTAAAATGGATACCAAACAGATTGCCAACCTGATGGGAATTTCCCTCCGTGGTGTTGAGGTTGCGCGGTACCGGTTGAGGAAGAAGCTCGATCTGAGCTCCGAGCAGAACTTGTCGAAGTTTATTTTAGAGTATTAGGGGATAAGGTGCATGTGAGGGTGAGGGTGAAGGGTAGGATAGGTATGAGGGTGAGCAAGTAGGTGGGGGAGTTCCAAGAAATTTCAAAGTATTCAATAAAAAAAGCCATGCACTTTGTACACAGCTTTGAAATTTGTTTGGGTGGAAGATGGGACTCGAACCCACGACCTCCTGAACCACAATCAGGCGTTCTAACCAACTGAACTACAACCACCATATTTCATATAACCTTCAACCCACGACCTTCCCGATCAAAGATCGGGACGTTCTAACCAAAGAACTACAACCACCGTTCCTCTGCCTTCTCACAAAAAGAAAGCACTCCCGTAAGGGAGTGCAAATTTAGACGATCACAATTAATTTACCAATAGTATTGGCATCAGTGGGGTAACTTATCCTTGATCACCCCATAGAAATAAGTGCCTAGCACACCAAAGGCTATCACCAATAAGAAGAGCCAGTAGCCATTTCCTACCAGGGCGAAGGTGGGGCCGGGGCAGGCGCCTGTAAGAGCCCATCCCATACCGAATATCGAACCACCCAGGATATAACGCCAGAAGACCTTGTCCTTAGGAGGCAAATCAATGCTCTCCCCCATAGTATCTTTCATCCCCGTTCTCTTGATAATCTGCACGACCACCGCACCGAGTACTACCGCCGAACCAATAATCCCGTACATGTGGAACGACTGAAAGCGGAACATTTCCTGTATCCTATACCAGGATATCACCTCGGATTTGGTCAGGACAATCCCGAAAAATATTCCCAACAATAAGTATTTAATCAATTTCATTTTTCTGTTCCGTTAAAGTGCAACCAAATAAGGCAGGAGTAAGTGAGTCACCAGCAAGCCGCCAATGAAAAATCCAATCACTGCTATCAGTGAAGGTAATTGCAGGTTACTCAGACCGGTTATGGCATGACCTGAAGTACAACCGCCTGCCCAGCGGGTGCCAAACCCAACGAGGAATCCACCCACAACTACAAACACTATGGTTTTAAGTGTAAAGAGCTGATTTACATCGAATATATCCATGGGGACCATTTCCTGTCCGACGGACACTCCAATCGCCTGTAGATCAGCCACAGTAGCTTCCGAGATCGGAATCTGACCACTTGGTAAAAACTCATGGGCAATCCAGCCACCTATCATCGCTCCAAGTATGAAGACGAGGTTCCACTTTTCTGATTTCCAGTCAAAGTCAAAAAACTTGTTCGACTTGCCCGCTCCGAGCATCGAGCACATTGTGCGGTAATTTCCTGATACACCAAAAGTCTTACCCCAGTACAATAACAGGAATAACACGACAGTGATCAGCGGTCCGGCAATATACCAGGGCCAGGTTCCATTTAATGCATCTATCATTTCAATTACATTTTTCCTTTTAACATTCTATTCCAATACAAATATGGCAACATATATTTTTTCAATATCCAAAGAGGCCAGCTCTCCTTCGCTGTATCAAGAAACTTGCTCAGGAAAGGGTCGCTATCCCTGATGTTATCATACTTAAATTCTGCGAGGACCATTTTACCGTATCCGGTAACTAGTGGACATGAGGAGTATCCATTGTATTCTTTTTCTCCCAGTTCCCCTGACCCCAGGATACGCATAATATTTTCTACTACAACGGGGGCCTGCTTTCTTACAGCGGCTCCTGTTTTGGCGGTCGGTAAATTAGCAACATCACCGAGAGAAAAAACATTCTTGTAAGTATTGTGCTGAAGCGTATGCTTGTCAACATCCACCCATCCTTTGCCCGGTCCATCCTGTACAGCGAGCTTAGATATCTTTATAAAATCAGGGGCTGATTGGGGAGGCGCCAGGTGAAGCATATCAAAATCCATTTCAACCAATCCGTTATCCCCGGCAATCTCCCCAAGCCCTTCTTCTGGTGGTGTGCTGTTCTCGTTCATTAGTTTAAACCATATTTTCTTATTCGGACCGTCAATTTTAACCGGTGCATAAAAAAACCGGGTGTGAATATCTTTTCTCTTCACTACTTCATTTAAAGTATCAGCAAAGTCCTTGGTTCCAAAGATCACAGATCCCGGTGTTACAAACTTCACCGTTGTCTTGTCCCTGACACCGCTCTTCACGAAATATTCTTCGGCGAGATACATGATTTTCTGTGGGGCACCTCCACACTTGATCGGGGTGGTGGGCTGCGTGAATATGGCATTACCTCCCTTGAATTTTTTCAATACTTCCCATGTGTAGTTGGGATCTGTATAGTTGCTGCAAACGTCGTTTGAGCCCAGGGTCTCTTTCAGACCTTCAATGCCTTCCGGATCCAACTGTATTCCAGGGCAGACAACAAGAAAGTTATAGCTGACATTTTCACCATCCTCCAGTGTGACCATATTAGCATCGGGATCAATAGTTTTAGCCTTTTGCTTAATCCAGTTTACTCCCCTTGGGATATACCTTTCTTCCTTTCTTATAGTACTATTATATTTGAATGTTCCCGCTCCGACGAGTGTCCAGGCGGGTTGATAGTAGTGCTTATCAGAGGGTTCAATGATAGCCACATTCAACTTCCTGTCCCTCTTTTTCAGTTGTGCTGCCGTCATAATGCCGGCGGTACCACCACCGATAATCAATACCTGATGATGTGCGCTCATGGTTATGTTGTTTGATTTGTCCCCAAAATTACATTCAAAAAGGCCTCAACTATTGTGATGTGGGTTACTTAAGAAACTGATTTTTGTTCAATCAATCATTAAAAAAAAGGCCGGAATAACCGGCCTTTTCCCATGAACTAAACTTTATATTATGCTGCTGATCCTCTAATCTTATCGTGATAGTTTACCACTTGTTCCAATTCGTCAAGGGGTGCCACTCCAATATGGCGCCATACTACTTCTCCCCGTTGGAATAACATCAGTGTTGGGATGGTCCTCACCCCATACCGGATGGAGGCATCGCGATTCCTGTCTACATCAACCTTGATAACTTTCACCTTTCCCTTTGCTCTTCTGCTTAATTCTTCAAGAATAGGTGTCTGCATTTTACAGGGTCCGCACCAATCGGCATAAAAGTCCACCAATGTTGGAGTAGGAGATGATATGATATCTTTAAAATTGTTCAAAGTGCTAAAATTATGGCCGCCGCCGCAAGGACGGCGACCAATAACCATGAAGCGTCATTTTTATAACATTGTGCTTGGGCAAACGTACTCGGTGGTTTCCATTCCCGCATTAACCATCGCCTCATATCCACCCGCGACGTCCACTATTTGGTATCCCCTGGCCATAAGTATGGATGCCGCTACCATCGACCTGTACCCGGTCTGACAGTGAACATAGTATTCATCCTCCTTATCAAGTTCATTCATTTTCCTATTGATGAAATCCAGGGGAAAATTGTCTACACCGATCACATGCTGCGATTCCCACTCACTCTTCTTTCGAACATCAAGAGTAGCCAGTTCCTTTTCACTGGCCAGGTGGAGATATTCCTCTGCACTCACCTGGCGCACCCCGGAAATTTCTTTCCCTGCTTTTGCCCAATTTTCCACTCCCCCTTGCAGGTAGCCCAGTACATTGTCGTAACCAACCCTTGATAACCGGGTAATTGCCTCCTCTTCTTTACCCTCATCAGTAATCACAACGATAGCCTGGTTGATGTCCGTAACCAGCGTACCTACCCAAACCGCATAAGATCCGTGCAGGCCCACATAAATCGAGTTGGGGATATGCCCGTCCCTGAATTCTTCTTCCGTACGGGTATCGAGCATAAGTGCCCCTTCGGAATTGACCACTGACTCAAATTGGTCAGGGTTAAGCGCCACCATTCCCCGTTCCATCACTGTATCATAGCTCTCATATCCCATCTTATTCAACATGGCATTCTTAGGGAAATACTGCGGTGGCTCTACCAGTCCTTCCGTTACCTCTTTTACAAATTCTTCCCGGGTCATATCCGCCCTCAGGGCATAATTGAATTTCTTTTGATTGCCCAGGGTGTCCGTAGTTTCTTTGCTCATATTTTTCCCACAAGCGCTACCCGCTCCATGGGCCGGATAAACGATCACATCGTCTGGAAGAGTCATGATTTTGTTCCTCAGGGAATCAAAAAGAAAACCGGCGAGATCATCCTTGGTAACGTCGCTTTTAATAGCGAGATCCGGGCGTCCGACATCGCCAATAAAGAGTGTATCCCCGGTGAATATCCCATGTTCTTTGCCATTTTCATCAATGAGCAAATAGGTAGTGGACTCCATGGTATGGCCGGGAGTATGTAATACTTTAATGGTGGCATCGCCCACCTTCAATTCCTCGCCGTCCTCGGCCAGGTGTACTTCATAATCAGGAGATGCCATAGGGCCAAATACAATTTTAGCACCCGTTTTCTTTGCGAGGTCAATATGGCCGCTTACGAAATCTGCGTGAAAATGTGTTTCCAGAACATATTTTATTTTAGCACCATCCTCCTTGGCCTTCTGAACATATTCATCGGTTTCCCTGAGTGGATCTATAATTACAGCCTCTCCATTGGATTCAATGTAGTAGGCCGCTTCAGCAAGGCATCCGGTATAGATTTGTTCAACTTTCATAGGTTATCTCTTTTTATTTTCTGTACGCTTTAAAGTCAAATTGTGTTATAAATGTATTGGCTTTGGCGAAAGTGTACAGTGATTTTTGTTACAGAAGTCCCGTCGGGGCTCACCAAACAAGCACAAGGTCAATAATCCGTTTGTCGATATCGGTGTTCTTTACCTTTACTTTTACTTCATCTCCAAGCGTATATTCATTCCCGGTGGACCTTCCAAGTACCCGGTAATTCCGCTCATCGAATTCATAGAAATCGTCATCCATATCCGATAGCCTTATCATCCCCTCGCATCGATTTTCGACTATTTCGACATAAATACCCCATTCGGTAACTCCGGAAATCAGACCCTCATATACCTTATCGGGTGCATTGGACATGTATTCAACCTGCTTATACTTGATGGACGCGCGTTCAGCGTCGGCAGCCCGTTTCTCTCTCTCACTACTATGCTGACATTTTTCCTCGTAATCCTTCTTATTCGCAGACTTTCCGTCATTGAGATAATGCTGCAATAGCCTGTGCACCATCATGTCCGGGTATCTCCTGATCGGGGAGGTAAAATGCGTGTAATGTTTAAAGGCGAGCCCGAAGTGCCCCTGTTCGGAAGTAGTATACTTGGCTTTGGCCATAGAGCGAATTGCAAGCGTCTGCAGTAGATGTTCTTCAGGTTGTCCTTCAATCGCCTTTAGGAGCTTGTTTATCGAATGGCTGATTGCCCTTCCTTCCAGGGCCACCTTGTGTCCGAATTTACTGGCGAAGGCTGCAAAGTCGCTCATCTTCTCAGGATCAGGGTAGTCATGAGTCCTGTAAACGAAGGTTTCTTTATCCTCTCCCTTTTTCCTCTTATATACGAATGTCGCCACGCTCCTGTTGGCCAGTAGCATAAATTCCTCAATGAGCTTGTGTGCGTCTTTCCTGATTTTGGGAATGACTTCGAGCGGGATACCATCGTCATCCAGCCTAAACTTTACTTCTCCCGTTTCAAAATTTACAGCTCCATCCTTAAACCGTTTCTCTTTGAGCTTAAGAGCCAGTTTATTCAGTATGGCGATCTCTTCTGAAAAATCACCTTTCCCACTTTCAATAACTTCCTGGGCCTCTTCATAGGTAAAACGCCGGTCAGAGTAAATTGCAGTCCTTCCAAACCATTGGCCTCTGACCACTGCCCGGTCGTCCAGTTCAAAAATCACTGAGAATGTGAGTTTTTCTTCCAGAGGCCGCAGAGAACACAATTCATTGCTCAGTTTCTCCGGCAGCATCGGGATAGTCCGGTCGACCAGGTACACAGATGTTGCACGATGGAGAGCCTCTTCTTCCAATACCGTCCCCGGTTTCACATAATGAGTCACATCAGCAATATGTATCCCAATTTCATAGTGACCATTCTCCAACTTCCGGAATGAAAGTGCATCATCAAAATCCTTTGCATCTGCAGGGTCTATGGTAAAAGTAGGCACCTGCCTTATGTCCCTTCTGTTTTTTATCTCATCCTCAATGGTGTCTTTGATTTTGGAGGCCTCCATTTCAACTTCCTCGGGAAATTCAAACGGCAGTTCGAATTCTGCCATAATACTGTGAATCTCCGCTTCGTTCTTCCCCGCAGGCCCGAGCACCCTGATCACAGTAGCTTCACCCTTCTGTCGAGGGCCAGGCCAGTCAATTACCCGGACAATAACCTTATCGTTATGTCTTGCCCCATGTAATTCTGCCTGGGTCACAAACAAATCATCATGGAGTTTCTTGTTATCGGGTGTGACAAAGGCCAGATCTCTTTGGATAAGAAGTTTTCCCACTACTTCAGACCGTGCCCGTTCCAGGATTTTTACTACGCGTCCTTCCCTTTTGGCACCGTGGCGTCTCCTCAACAACTGCACTTCCACATTGTCGCCATGAGTAGCTGAATTAAGGTCCCTACCCCTGATAAATATATCCTCATCCTCACCTTGCTTGAGATAGGCAAAACGTGAACTTACATGGTCAATGATGCCCGTTATGTTCTCCACCGAATGAGTGCTCTGAAATCGTCCGTCAGGGAGTTCCTTAATTGCTCCATCATCAGTCAATTCAGAAATTATGTATGGTAGTTCACTATTTATGTAGTTATCCCGAAAGCCAAGTCTCTGAATAATTTGTGTTTCAGAATATGAATTGTTGGGCCGGCTGTCCAGCAGTCCACGAACCTTGTTTTTTAGCTTTGCCCGCTGTTTGGCACCGCCTCCCTTCGTCTTTTTTCTCTTTCTTCCCATATGTCCTAAAGGTAAAAATTATTGAATTAGTATATTTATACGCTTTGTAATCAAAATAGTATATTACGCCAACTCTAAATGGCCGGGAAATGAGTTTTGTATTTATTGTGACATGCATCATACACGGGTTGATCCATCTCTTTGGGTTTGTCAATGCGTTTCGACTGGCGAAAATGGAAGATATGGCTTCAAATCTTTCAAAATTTGAAGGATTATTGTGGCTGATCTCCACCTTGGCTTTCCTGTCTTGTGCCCTGCTCTTTATATTTGACATCCCCGAATGGAGTATACTTACCCTCGGATCGATAGCATTATCACAGGTACTGATCTTCAGAAATTGGGGAGATTCAAAGTTCGGCACACTTGCCAACCTGGTATTGCTGTTGTTCTTGGCCAACGATTATTATCAATGGCTCTGAGTTCAGCAAAATCTCTGCAGAATTGATCTTACTTGCCCCAGGTAAGAACTCCCGAATAAATTGACATGAACGAGTAAAGGATAAAGATTGTAAACATCCAATCTGTCCTCGAACCCGGATTCCTGGGGATAAGTTTCATTATAAACGGTGTAAAAATCACTGTCAAAGCCGCCAAATAACCGTGAAAAGGCGATATCCATTTCACGGTGTCCATAATATACCGCGGGATCTATCAAACAAGGCCTCCCATCTCCGGAAACCATGTAATTTCCGCTCCATAAATCACCATGCAGCAAGGAAGGAGATTCGGTAGGGAATAGATCTGCCAGAAGCAGAAAGAGTTTGTTAAAGTTTTTTGAGTCCACCTGGTTCATGAGCCCATTATCTACAGCCATTTGCAGTTGGGGCTCCAACCTCCTTACTCTAAAAAATTCTGCCCATGAATCCGTTTGATTATTGTATTGGGGCAACGAACCGATATAGTTATCATGATCAAGTCCAAAATGAGAAGATAGAGAACGATGCAGCTTGGCCAGCCCCTCTCCAAGTTCTTCGAAAAAATTCGTATTCCTTCCGGAACTACCGATATGTTCCATCAAGATATAACTCGTCCCCTCGGCTTCACCGGTAAAGAGTGGTTCAGGTATCAACAGTGTGTTGGTTTCCCTGAGAAGATTTAGTCCCTTGAACTCCGCCTCAAACATGAGAGGGTATTTCCCGGCATCATTCCACTTAATAAAGAAATCACCTCGATTGGTCTTGATGAGCCCCCCGTTATTGATACAACCCCCGGAGGCATGCCGATAGTGACGGATTTCTATCCCGTCATGAAATTTATTGAGGTCATTTACTATTGATTCCGGTACCATAAAAAAAGCCGTTACCCAAGGAAGATAACGGCCTGAAAACTAATTATTTTTTTATTAATCAACGCGATAGCTAAAGCCCAATTTAAAGGTCTGGCCCATCGTTGAATTCTGGAAAATATTATCCTCCCCGAGGAAATCCTGGACGAATTTGAATTCGGGGTTCAGGAGGTTGTTGGCCGAGAACTTAAGGTCAAATTTCCCAACTCTCTTAGATAGGTTAAAGTTGAGTGTTGGACGCGCCTTCTCAATCACATTGGGGGCACCTCCCGCCGTCACTACTGATAGCCTGTCTCCATTGACATAGAAGGTCAGGTTAGAGGTGAAACCTTCAAAATTATCATAAGAGATAAACGTATTGACGATATAAGGTGATTGTCCGAACATCTGCCGGGTTGCGGGAGCATCAGGATCGAAAGCCCTGATAATACCGAGCTCCGCCTGGTCAATATCCACTTCTGATTTCACATAGGTAAAGTTGGCACCAATGGTGAAGTTCTGCAGAGATTGAATGATAAAATCGAGACGCTTTCTGAACTCGGCTTCAATTCCTAGTATACGGGCCCTCGGGGTGTTTCTCCAGGTCAACTCATTTCCGTTGGCCGCATTGACGTTAAAGGTCTTTTCAATGGGATTGGTGAAATCCTTGTAAAAAGTGCTGAATGCAAACAACTCACCGGGTCTCGAATAGTACTCCCACCGGATATCAAGGTTGCTTATCGAAGTCCTTTCAAGTTGTGTGTTACCTGCAAGCAGGTAATCACCGATGAAGTCAAACGAAGTATAAGGTGCAAGCTCCCTGAAGGTAGGCCTTGCCAGTGTTTTGCTATATCCCCCCTTAACGTTCATGTTGTCGTTCAGGGCATAGGTAAAAGAAAGTGCAGGAAGTACATCTACATTATCGAGGCTTCCGGGCTCATCATCTTCATCAAAACTAATGATCTCCAGTTCGGTAGTCTCCACCCTTGCGCCTGCTACCAGTCTGAGTTTCTCCCCGATATTCTTCTCAATCATCCCGTATGCTGCAGCGATAGTCTGGTCTGCATCGTAGTTGTTCCCATCATCGAAGGCATCGAAAATGTAAGTTCCCCTGGGATTATCCGAAGTAGCGAGCTGAGAGGATACATAGGCGTTGATATCGCCATTGAAATAATCCGGGGGTGTTGGATTGGAATTATAGCGATACTGGAATTCCCTGAATCCACGGTCTTTTATCACGTAGGAAAGTCCCGCTTTTATGGATCCAGCTTTGTCTTCTTCACCGATGGGAAGACTGAAATTCACTTTATTGTCAAAATGACTTTCCGTCATATCGCGATAATACCGGCTGGGAAGCTGCCCGATGGAAGGCTGTATCTGGTAGATGGTTCCCCCACCAATTCTCTCCCGGGTTCCAAAGGTGAAGAATTTGAGGTCGGGCTCTTCCTGGGAAGAGACCGTGTAACTCGAAATCCAGTCCAGGGTAGCCCTTCCGGCTCCACCCAGGAAGTGTTCCCCTTTTAATTGGGCAGAAGTGATCGACCGTTCCACATACATGATGGCCCGGGTCTCGTAGTTTAGCTCAGGATCATCCAATGGCTTGGAACCTGACTGGCTTCTGGCTATGTTGTCCGAGCTCTGGTTCCTCATCATGTTAAAGCTCAGTTTGTTATTGTCTGTCAACTTCAGGCTGAGGTTGGCGAAAGCTCCCCAGAGCACAGATTCAGCACTTCTTGTATCGTTTAAGGACAATTCCGTATTCAGGCTGGTAGATCCCACGCCAGGCAGTGAATAGCGACCAGTGCTTCCGTTGGAATAATGTGAATACCCCCGGTTGTAGGAGAGTCCTCCAATAAAACCAAAGGACTTGCCGAAAAGAACCTTTTGGTTTCCAATACTGAGGGAATGGCTCTGATTCAGGAACCTACTGTTTTGGAAAGGCGCCATTTGCATGAGCCCGAATGAATTACCCATTTGGTTGAGAAGGGCCCTTTCACTATCATTTGCTCCTCCATTAACAGGGACTGCATTGTTCAATATTACCTCGGGAATATCCCTGGAACCGTCATCCATTCCCAGGTAATCAGTACTTCCACCTTGTGTCGATAAAAATTCATCATTGAAGTTTGCCTGGGTGTTGAAACTGAAAGAATTGGAAAATTGCAGGGTAAACCGATCCGGAAAGTCCTTTGTTTCCACATTCACAAAACCCCCGGTAAAATCCCCGGGTAGATTAGGTGAAAATGTCTTGTAGACCATGATATTGTCGATAAGGTTAGCAGGAAAAAGGTCCATTTGAACCGTATTTCTATTGGGATCCAGTCCCGGGATATCGGCACCATTCAGGTTGGTTTTTGAATAGCGATCCCCCAACCCGCGAACATATACGTACTTTCCGCCCTCGACGGACACCCCTGTGATCCTCTTGATTGCACTAGCGGCGTTATTATCACCTCCTCGGGCGAACTGCTCAGCTCCCATTCCGTCGACCACTTGAAGGGCTTTCTTTTGGGCTGTTAGCACACCTGCTTCCGAATTCCTGAGGGCTTCAGCCGTAATGACCACTTCTTCAAGTTCTTCTGTGGTCCCGCCAAGGGTAATATTGATTACGGATATTTCTCCGGTGATCACTTCGACACCGGTAATTTTTTTCATCTCATATCCGACAAAGCTCGCTTCAAGATCATAAGAACCGGTTGGGAGGTTTCCGATCGAAAAGCTTCCCTCAATATCGGTAACAGATCCATTTGTTGTGCCTGATACCACAACCGTGGCACCAATAAGGCCATCACCAAAGTCCCCATCAATAACTTTCCCACGTATCGTTCCTGTTTGACCAAACAGGACGCTTGTAAGGCCCATGAAAAGGGCTGTTACTATTAGATTTCTATACATCGATTTGCAGTAATTAAACGCTGTACAAAAGTACCAGCCCTTCATCAGTTCGAGGTTAACGAAATATGAACAAATTGTTAATAAGTAGATTGGAGGGAAAAAGAAAAAGCCGCCCCTGGGGCGGCTTTAGAATCGGTTTATTAAACCGCAATCGATATATCTTAGTCTATTTCAGAAACTGTAAACAGTGCTTCAGAGGTAGACCCGACAGCGATGTTATTGAATACACATCCGTATATTCCAAGGTCACCGTCTACGTACTGCTTCCAACTATCCTGTTCGTCAGCGAGAATATCTTCCACGTCGATCCCTCTTCCGTAATCCACGAAGATGGAGTTGTAGTAGCTTCCTCCTGCATTATCCCTGAATGTCAATGCCCGGTTGTTATCAGTCGCTTTTCCTACAGAAGTAACATTCACAAAAGTAGGTGTTGCGAAAGGAGTTCCCGTTTCAGGAGACGTTCCCCCGTCGTGCTCACCACCCCTGTCACCGGCTCCGGTAGCGGGATCCTGGTGTACAATCACGAACTGATTAGATCCGCGGTAGCCCTCATCATAATCAAGTCCGTCATCACCCTGGAATACCACGATCAGGTGCTTGGCATTTACTGTTCCACCAAACCATTCGATTCCATCATCAGCGTTTCCAACCACTTCTACATAATCAATTGTTGTTCCTGAGCCCACCCCACCGAGCGTAAGGCCATTGATCTCATTTCCTGCCCCAATCTCACTTCCGCCATGACGAATTGAAACATAGCTGAGCCTGCCTGAATTGTCGTCATCAATGGAACCTCCGTAAAGGCCCCTTGTTTCAGAAGTAGGAATACCTTCGATCTGGGTTTCCCCGGGAGCTGAATTGAGGCTGGCATTTCCAAGAATGATCAGGCCACCCCAAAGTCCCCTGGTAGAAGGAGAGGAAGTTCCATCAAGAGGATCTGCTTCAGCGGTAAAGATGATAGGCGCTGTGGATGTTCCGTTTGCGTTGATGGTACCACCGCGGGCCACTATCAGGGCCGATGCATCTTCTCCTGTTCCGGACTTACCTTTGATAACTGTTCCAGCTTCAATATTCAGGGTCTGACCATCGTTCACAAATACGAATCCGTCGAGGACATACGTGTTCAGGGCAGACCAGTCGATCACATCACCATCTGCATTGCCATCGCCGTCAAGATCACCATCGGTTACCGTTACTGTAATTACCCCCTGATTTCTCGATTTGTCAACGCCCTGGTTTACCAGGATATGTGCGTAAAAAGACCATGTGTCCTGGATATACCATGGGGTGGCCGCGTTAGGGTCGACCGCACCCACGTAATCAGCGGTTTCTATAAAAGAATTTCCTGAAACCGTAAACGGAGAACCTGTATTGGCAGCGGGTACAATATCTGTTGCACCAAAGCCGGGATCCTCTACTGAGTTTCCATCGGTGTCAAATGATGTAGCTCTGATACTCAATTCCTGTGTGGAAGCTTTCACCGGATTTTGAGAATCAGTTACTGTAATTTGAATATCAGCTACACTCCTGGAATTAGCTGCTGTAAAAGTAGCCTGAACACTTCCCGAAGTCTGCCCATTTAAAGTAGTGGGGGCATCTATAGTTCCACTGGAAGTGGTAGCCTCTATAGAGGCAATAGTACCTTCAGCGGAAGACACATCGATAGTTATTGTTGTCATACCTCCAACTTCCACAGTGGAATTAGCCGCTTCTGCTGTGAATTCGGGAGCACCGAATGATGGATCCGGATCGTCACCGCAGGCGATGAACCCGGCAGTAAATACCACGGCAACAGCAAATCTGAGAACTCTAGTCATTTCTTATTTCGATTTAAATTTTGACTTATTCCACAAAGCTGGGGTTTGTATGTTACCCCATCCCCAATTGGGCGTTAAGAAATTGTTACGGGGCGAGAGAGGTTGTTAGGTAATTGTTAAATGATCCGAGGGTATTCTAATAATAGGCATCGAGAATTTTCCCCACATCCACATTTCCACCGGAAATAATGATCCCGACATTTTGACCCTTAAAGATTTCCGGCCGTTTCAATACGGCAGCCAGCGGAACTGCGCCTGATGGTTCCACTACAATTTTAGCCCTTTCCCATAACCATTTCATAGACTTGAGGATTTCAGCATCTGAAACGGTGATGATATCTCTTACCCCGCCTTTTATGATAGACCAACCTTTTTCACCCAGGGAGGTAAGAAGTCCGTCAGCAATGGTATCGGGTTTCACGGAAGGAATTATTTTGCCGGCCTGAAGTGATTTGAAGGCATCATCCGCTCCCTCGGGTTCTCCTGCATAAACATCCGTTTCAGGAGAATAATACTTGGATGAGAGAATGGATCCACTCAGTAAGCCGCCGCCACCAACAGGAGTGATAATCATATCCAATGGTTCATCTACATCCTCAATAAGTTCTTTTGCTGCCGTAGCTTGTCCCTCAATGACAAGGTAATCGTTATAGGGATGAATTTCTACCGCTCCAGTTTCCCGGATCACATTTTTCAAGGTAGATTCCCTGGCTTCCAGGGTGGGTTCACATTCAATCACTTCCCCCCCGTAATCCAGGACCGCGGCCTTCTTTACTGCTGGTGCACTGGTGGGCATCACAATATGGGCTTTGATTCCCACCAAAGCGGCAGCCTTGGCAAGTGCCTGGGCATGATTCCCGGAGGAATGGGTTCCCACTGATTCCAGCTTTCCCTGTTCTTTGAGAGCGAGGATTGCATTAAGTGCGCCCCTGGCTTTAAATGCACCTACCTTTTGAAAATTCTCCGTTTTAAAAAACAGACTGGCACCCGCAGCATGGTCGATTGATTCGTTGGTCAGGATGGGAGTCCGGTGTATATAAGGTGCAATCCTCCTATGTGCTTCCTGAATGCTTTCTCTGGTGGGGAGTTCACTCACAATGTAAATGTACTTCCAAGTATGTTAAATAAGAAGGCCGATTATAAAACCGGCCCCCTTAGTTTCAATATCATTCTCAAGTCTACCTCTCCTCCACGGTAGTGTCTTTCACCTTATCCACTACCACGCGATCGTCGCGGTTAGCTAGAATCCATGCTGTATAATACACCAGATGAGCCCGTTTTTCAAGAAGCTCAAACTCAATTTTATCCACGGTATCCGAGGGTTGGTGGTAATCGTCATGAATTCCGGTGAAATAAAATATAATGGGAATGTTATTCTTTGCAAAATTCCAGTGATCCGAACGGTAGTAAATCCGATCAGGGTGACCTTCGTCATTATAAGTGTAGTCAAGCTCCAGGCTGGTAAACGTTTCATTGGCCTTTTCACTGATTTCGTGGAGTTCGGATGACAAGCGATCCGAACCCACCAGGTAAACATAATCCGGGTTGTCTTCATGCTTTGGATCAATTCTTCCGATCATATCGATGTTGAGGTTGACAACCGTGTTTTCTAAGGGGAAAACCGGGTTACGGGTATAGTAATCTGACCCACGCAATCCCTTTTCCTCACCGGTTACGGTCATAAATAATATACTTCGCCTTGGGCTCTTGCCTTCCTTTTTGGCCTTGACAAAAGCCTCAGCAAGCTCCAGTATCGTAACTGTGCCAGAACCATCGTCATCGGCACCGTTATTAATTTTCTCACCTCGCCTGCCAATGTGATCATAATGAGCGGTAAGTATCACTAGTTCGTCCTTGAGATCGGTGCCTTCCAGGTAGCCCAATACATTTTCGGACTTCACCAGTTGAGCCATTTGTTCGGTCTTAATTTTTACCGGGTTCGTTTTAACTTTCCCGTAAGGATGACGCTTTGAAGGCTTGAAATCCTTTATCATGGATTTCATTTCCTCAACAGGCATTCCCATCATTGTTTCTGCTGCGTCCGGGCTTACGAGCATTATCGAACCGGATAAGTCCTCTGAGAAACTTGGTTTGTCCAGTGATAGCCTTCCATAACCTTCACCGGGTCTTACCGCTGACACAAATTCACTCCAGGAATCCAAGTCTTCATGAACGACTCCGATCACAACATCAGCACCGGCCTTTGCAAGCCTGCCGGCACCTCCACGAAGTACTGACCTCCAACTATCACCCATAATAAGAGCAGCTTTTCCTTCCAGGTCGAGGCCGTCTATCTCATCATTGGTGCCTTCACCGGCAAATACCAATTCTACTTCTTTCTCCTCACCTGTAGAGGACTGACCCCAGGAAACCATGTCTTTATAGACTTCAAAGCGTGAGTCGCCTGTCTTCAGATAGCTATCGCCCGATCGTGTAGTATAGAGTGGAACCCTTTGATAGTAACCATCCCCGTATTCGCTATCTACCGGACCTGCAAGGCCGAGGCTTTCAAAATGTGCCTTGATATAGGCTGCAGCAATTTTTTGACCCCTGGTTCCCGTTTCACGGCCTTCAAAGGCATCGGAAGCAACAATGGTCAGGTGATCCTTTAGGTCCTCAACGGTGATCGTCTCTGCAAACACCCTGGCATCCTCCGCATTTTGGGCGTAAACTCCCAGGGGGAGCAACAGGAGGATATATATCCAAACTTTCTTCATAACTATTTCATTTATTTCTGCGAAGATGAAAAACTTATTCCCCCACTTAAAAGTTATTTATCTCAACGGCAGATTAAGAGCGCGAATGACCTAAATACTGTCCTAGATTGATAAATAAGTTTTACCTTTGTCGCACCTAAATAGCAGCCAGAAATGAAGGAAAAAAAGATCAGTTTTGTACCCTTTAAACTCAGGCACAATGGCACTGAGGAAGGGATTAATGAGATGTTGGAAGTGATCGGTGTGGGTTCAGTTGATGAACTTATTGACGAGACTGTTCCTGATTCCATAAAAATTGATCGTGAACTTGACCTTCCCGCTGCCCAAGACGAACATGAGTTTCTCAGGAATTTCAGAGCTCTTGCTGCCAAGAACGATATTTACAGGTCATACATTGGAATGGGGTATTACAATACCTACACACCCAATGTTATCTTGAGGAACATCCTGGAAAATCCTGGCTGGTATACCGCATATACTCCCTACCAGGCTGAAATAGCTCAAGGAAGGCTGGAGGCCTTAATAAATTTCCAGACCATGGTAAGCGATCTTACGGGGATGGAGCTGGCCAATGCTTCCCTTCTAGATGAAGGTACGGCTGCTGCTGAAGCGATGACTATGCTGCACGCTTCCAGGCCGAGGGACAAGAAAAAGTCAGAAGTGTTTCTTGTTGATGAAAATACATTCCCGCAAACGATAGATGTCTTAAGAACAAGAGCTCTTCCAATCGGCATTCAGCTTGAGGTAACTGACTGCTTTTCAGCCGACCTAGACCGTGAGGATGTATTCGGCCTTATGATCCAATATCCTAACGACAAGGGTGAAATCTTCGATCCCTCTGTACTTATACAAAACGCTAAAGAAAAGAGCCTTCAGGTAAGTGTGGCCACCGACCTGCTCAGCCTGGTAATGTTAAAGTCGCCGGGTGAAATGGGTGCTGATGTCGTAATTGGCTCCAGCCAACGCTTTGGAGTGCCGATGGCGTACGGTGGTCCTCATGCTGCCTTTTTTGCTACGCATGATGCTTACAAACGCAAAATTCCCGGAAGGATCATCGGTGTTTCCCAGGATGCTTACGGTAAAACCGGATACCGTATGGCACTTCAAACCAGGGAGCAGCATATCAGGCGGGAAAAAGCTACCAGCAATATCTGTACAGCCCAGGTGTTACTGGCTGTCATCAGCGGTGCTTATGCCGTTTATCACGGCCCCGAAGGCCTCAGAAGGATAGCAGAAAGAGTCCACTCATTTACTTTGCTTCTGAATCACCACCTCCGAGAACTGGGTTATACCCAGGCCAACGACATTTTTTATGATACACTGTTGATCCGTGGAGCAAAGCCCGATGGGATCAAAGAAAAAGCGGAGGCTGAGAAAATTAACTTCCGGTATTTTGAAAATGGTGACATAGGGATCAGCCTGGATGAAACCACGTTGCTACCGGACGTCGAGGATATTCTCAAAGTATTTGGATTTACGGGCGAACTGGAATTCCGGGATTATACATCACCCATTAAGGCCCTTGAGAGGACGGATGAAATCCTTACCCACCCGGTATTTAATTCCTACCAGACTGAGCACGAAATGTTGAGGTACCTGAAGCGACTCGAGAATAAAGACCTCTCACTGGTGCACTCAATGATTTCGTTGGGATCATGTACTATGAAGCTCAATGCCACTGCAGAAATGATTCCCATTTCCTGGCCGGAGTTCAGTCAACTGCATCCCTTTGCACCGGTTACTCAGACCGCCGGATACCAGGAATTGTTCGTAAACCTGAGAAAATGGCTCAGTGAAATTACGGGTTTCGCCGACGTCTCTCTTCAGCCCAACAGTGGTGCGCAGGGTGAATACAGCGGCCTCATGGTAATCAAAGCATATCACGATTCCCGTGGAGAAGGCAATAGGGATGTTACCCTGATTCCTACCTCCGCCCACGGAACCAATCCAGCATCTGCTGTAATGGCGGGTAAAGAAGTGGTCCTGGTCGAATGCGACAATAAAGGGAATATTGATGTGGAAGACCTTAAAGCGAAGGCAGAGAAATATTCCGAAAGGCTGTCAGCCCTCATGGTCACCTATCCCTCTACTCATGGGGTATTTGAGAGTGATATTCGTCTGATTTGTGATATCATCCATCAACACGGTGGCCAGGTCTATATGGATGGGGCTAACCTCAATGCGCAGGTGGGCATCACCACTCCCGGCTTGATCGGCGCAGACGTGTGTCACCTCAATTTGCATAAGACTTTTTGCATCCCTCATGGTGGAGGAGGCCCGGGTATGGGGCCGATTGGTGTGGCCGAACATCTCGTTCCTTTCCTGCCAAGCAATCCTGTAATTAAGACGGGAGGTGAAAAAGCTATTACTTCCATCTCCTCAGCACCCTGGGGAAGTGCAGGGATCCTGCCGATTTCCTATGCCTACATTGCCTTGATGGGGCCTGATGGATTAACAGAGGCCACGAAGAGGGCCATTGTCAATGCTAACTATATCAAGTCACGACTGGAAAATGACTACCCGATTCTCTATACCGGGGAAAAGGGAAGAGCGGCTCACGAGATGATCGTGGACTGCAGAGATTTCAAAAAGGCGGGTATTGAAGTAGAAGATATCGCAAAAAGGCTCATGGATTATGGCTACCATGCTCCTACAGTATCTTTCCCGGTACCGGGAACCATGATGATTGAACCGACCGAAAGCGAGACCGTTGCCGAGTTGGATCGTTTCTGTGAAGCATTACTCAGCATTAGGGAGGAAATCAGGGAGGTAGAGATCGGGTTGGCCGACGAGAAAAATAATGTGTTGAAAAACGCACCTCATACTGCTGAAATTGCAACCGCTGATCATTGGGATTTCTCATATAGCAGAGAAAAAGCGGTCTACCCGCTCCATGACCTTCGCGCGAATAAGTTCTGGCCAGCTGTGAGTAGAATAGACAATGCCTATGGAGACAGGCACCTGTTCTGCAGTTGTGTTCCCATTGATCTCCTGGTGGAAACGGAAGTGGCTAAAGAATAAAATAGAGGAGGATTAGCAGCAGTAACAGGATCGCCACCCATTTAATGCTGCTATTTTGTCGCGGAAACTCATAACCACAGATCGGACATTCCCGACTCTTGGGGTCAATCTCCATGGCGCATGAAGGACATTCCATGGTTTTAGAGCTCATGTCCCCGGCCTGTATTTTGACTCTTCAAAGATTCTTCTGGCCTCCGTAATTTTCATTAATTCTGGCAGTGAAACTTCCGGATGATCATCCATATATTTTTTAACGATCTCCCATCCGAGCCAGGTGGCTATCCTCGGAGGACATTCAGTCCCGATTTCATAGGTTTTTGGACGTTCATCGAGGTACTTGCGCTTGATAAGATGGCTGGTTTCGAAAAGAAGGTTATTCTCAATAAAATGAGACCAGACCAAATCATCGTTTGCGTCAACGGCTGCCATCTCCCGATCCGAGTACCAGATCAGTGTACTGTCAGGCGTACAGGGTAACATACTTTTTGCGAAGTAGAATGACTTACCATAACTCATCATATCCGAAAGAATCGTTTCGTCATCGGGATCATGGTGATTAAACTGGGAAGAAATGCCATACAAAAGCATTATGGAAGGTACTATATATTGCTGATCATACCGTTTCAAGATATAATTGTAGGTGCCCATTGGCCTGTACTTCGCTTCAGGGCCCATATAATAGTCCAACCCAATGACGATCAGGCTGTCGGACACAAAAAGGTCATAATCAAAACCCGTCGCTACCGTTTTTACCACCGGTATATCAAATTCCGGATAGTAGTGTTTTAGCAAGCTGAAGGCAGCTTCAAGATCTTTCTCCAGCCACTTCAAGTCTCCGTGAATCTGATCAATCTCGGCGGTAAGTGAATCTATATAAGGATTCGTGAAGCGCCTGATCAGCTGATCGACCATAATCTGCCGGTTTGGGTACTCAGACTGCCTTAAAAAGAATTCGGCTATAACCGGTTCACGATCAAGGAAGCTTGAGAGTTCATCCCTGTCTGCAATATTCAATAAGGTTTTCTCCAGCCTTTGAATCTCAATGTCCACGTTTTCAAGGCCCCCGGGATGATCATCACAATTATTATTACCACTGCAACCTGCCAAAAGCAATATCATTGCGGTACAAAATGAGGAGATTTTAATTACCTTTATCATTGTTCAAAATTACACTATCGACACCTATGAGTATCAAACGCGTTGCAATATTAATTTTTCTGTGCGGTTTAGCCTACAATGGGATTGCACAATTAAAACTCGGAATCAAGGTTGCCCCCGGATTAACACCCCTCAGGACCACTTTTCTTTCCGACACTATGACTGTTAACGAGGAGAACAGCCCTTTGCGTATGCTGGCGGGCCTTGTCATTGACTATAAATTGGATGATAATTACGAATTCAGGTCGGGATTGAATTTCCTGTCGAAGAAGTTCAGTTATAATGTCAGCGGTGATACACCCGGTGTTAGCTATGCTGATGATTTAATCATTCAATACATTCAGATTCCGGTTTCACTGAAGCTACTTACCAATGAAGTTGCCCTTGATTCAAAGGTGTATATGCAGTTAGGTGGAATCTTTGATATAAAGGTTCATGATAAGATCGGGGAACTCACTGATCCATTGGTAACAAAGGCAGGTTTCGCAGATATTGGATTACTCGTATCTGCCGGGTTGGAAAGGAGGTTGGGTACAGAAACCAGTGCATTTGCCGGTTTCACTTATCAGAGGAGTTTCATCAACCAGGCGAGCGAGACCATCGCACTCGATGAGAATTTCAGAATACAATCCACCTTTATAGGCCTGGAAATCGGAGTTATTTTTTAATGATTGGCCTCCAGGGGATACTTTTCGATGAGAAGTCATCCTATTTAAGAGGGGCGGCCAAGGCACCCCCAGTGATTCGGGAATGCCTGAAATCTGATTCAGCTAATTTATTCTCGGAGTCGGGCCTGGATATTTCAGAGGTTCCAATCAATGATCATGGTGACTTTATTATCTCCTCCTATTTCGATATCTATGATATCACCTTAAAAAACGCCGCCTCTGATAAATTGATTACCCTTGGTGGGGACCACTCGATCAGTTATCCCATAGTAAAGGCGATCCATGAGAATCAAGGTGAATTTGATATCCTGCATATTGATGCGCACAGCGACCTCTATGATGAATTTGAGGGAGACCGCTTCTCTCATGCCTGTCCCTTTGCGAGAATCATGGAAGACGGTCTGGCTCATAAACTGGTTCAGGTGGGGATCCGAACGCTTACCGCACACCAGAGGGAAATGGCAGATAAATTTGGCGTGGAAATCATTGAAATGAAAGACTACAGAATAGAATCAGTGCCTTCATTTGATCGACCTCTGTACATATCCGTAGATATGGATGCTTTTGACCCGGCTTTTGCTCCCGGGATTGCCCATCATGAGCCGGGTGGATTTAGCAGCAGACAAGTCATCGACTTACTTTTAGCGATGGATCAGGAGATCATTGGGGCCGATATTGTAGAATTCAATCCCGACCGGGACCTTAACGGGATGACTGGCATGCTCACGGCCAAACTGCTAAAAGAGTTAATAGCTTTGATGGCCTGATCCATTTACATTAAAGATTGCCCTCATACATCAATGACTCTGGGATAGTTATTGATTTTGCCTAATTTTCTCCTAAATCTGAGACGACTATGAAGAAATTGATCTACCTATTCTCATTCCTGATTTTACTCAGTTGTTCAGGGAATCAAGGAGACTCTACCCTGGAGGCTACCCTTTCAACAGGCCAAATCGTGGAAGAACAGGGACCTATTACCTTGGTTATCCATGGAGGAGCCGGAACGATTACAAGAGATGCAATGTCCGCAGATATGGAATCGGAGTACAGGGCTAAGTTATCGGAATCCTTAAACGCCGGTTACCAAGTCCTTGAAAATGGGGGTAGCAGCCTGGATGCTATCATCGAGGCCATCCAGGTTCTTGAAGAATCCCCCTTGTTCAATGCCGGTAAAGGAGCTGTATTTACCCACGAAGGGAGGAATGAACTCGATGCCAGTATAATGGATGGCAAGACCGGAATGGCGGGAGCTATTGCCGGGGTATCAAATATTAAGAGTCCCATCTCTGCCGCAAGGGCAGTAATGGAAAACAGCCCTCACGTGATGATGTCCGGTCAGGGAGCAGAGCAGTTTGCATTGGAACAGGGACTTGAAATTGTTGAACCTGATTACTTTCACACGGATAAAAGATACCAACAATTACAGGATGTACTGGAAAAGGAAAATAATGAGGGTACTTCGGCTTACCTCTACGAAAATCCAGACAGGAAATTCAGCACTGTGGGTGCGATAGCATTGGATAAAGATGGAAATATTGCTGCAGGCACCAGTACAGGCGGTATGACGAACAAGCGCTATGGAAGAATCGGAGACTCACCCATTATCGGTGCTGGTACCTATGCTGACAATACCACCTGCGGCGTGTCTTCTACCGGACATGGCGAGTTCTTTATTCGAAATATAGTGGCATATGATATCGCGGCCCTGATGAAGTACAAGAATATGAGCCTGAACGATGCGGCTGAAGAAGTGGTAAACAATAAGCTTGCTGCCATCAATGGTTCCGGGGGTATCGTAAGTCTTGACCGGGCAGGTAACGTAGCCATGAAATTTAATACCGAAGGCATGTACAGGGGATACATCAATGAAAAAGGAAGTCCCCAGGTATTTATATATAAAGATTAAGATCCATGAAAAGAATTTTGCTAAGCATATTACTCCTGTCCACGGGCCTTTCGTATGGGCAGAAAAAACTGGATACCCAAATCTCCAAACTGACCGCTGAAGTCGAAACCAGTATGGTGGAGTGGAGAAGGTATATTCATGAAAATCCCGAGCTTTCCAACCGGGAATTCAATACCGCTAAAATGGTTGCAGAGCACCTCGAATCCCTGGGTATTCAAGTGGAAACAGGAGTTGCGCATACCGGTGTAGTGGGAGTCTTAAAGGGAAGCAAACCCGGTCCGGTGGTGGCACTAAGGGCAGATATGGATGCCCTTCCGGTAACCGAAAGGGTCGATATACCTTTCGCTTCAAAAGTGCAGTCCACTTACAACGGAATAGAAACCGGTGTAATGCACGCCTGTGGTCATGATACTCACGTTGCTATCTTAATGGCGACCGCCCAGGTTTTATCGCAAATGAAAAAGGATCTCCGCGGGACCGTAAAGTTCATTTTCCAGCCTGCCGAAGAAGGTCCCCCGGTTGGTGAAGAAGGGGGTGCCAAACTAATGCTAAAGGAAGGTGTATTTCAGAATCCTGAAGTCGACGTAATCTTTGGATTACATATTTCGTCAGAGATTCCGGTTGGAAAAATCGGGTACAAGCCCGGGGGTACCCTGGCGGCAGCTGACCGGTTCAGGATTGTAGTCAAGGGGGTGCAGTCGCATGGCTCCAAACCATGGGCAGGCGTCGATCCCATCTCTACTTCGGCATTGATCATCAACGGACTGCAGACCATCGTCAGCAGGCAATCAGAACTCACCAAGGAAGCCGCGGTAATCTCGGTTGGTTTAATTCGAGGGGGCATCAGAAACAACATTATTCCCGAAGAGGTGGAGATGATCGGAACCATACGGACACTGGATGTCGAAATGCAGGACCTCATCCATGAAAAGATTGAGAAAACTGCCAAGCTTATTGCTCAGAGCCAGGGGGCAGAAGCCATGGTAGAAATTACCAAAGCTGTACCAGTGACCTATAATGACCCTGGGCTTACGGCGAAAATGTTGTCGAGCCTCAACAAATCCGTTGGTGAAGAAAATGTTCTGCTTCTTAAAGCCAGTACCGGGGCGGAAGACTTTTCGTTTTTTGCCAATGAAGTCCCTGCACTTTTTATTCGCCTGGGAGGCTTGCCAGAATCCCACAAAGAAGGTGACTATATCCCGGCCCATCATACGCCGGATTTCTACATTGATGACAGTGGCCTGATCCATGGATTAAAGGCCATGGTTAACCTCACCGTAGATTACATGAATAATAATTAGGTGCTGGCGTTGATTTCTGCATACAGAGAAATCAGGTAATTTCTACCCGATGATTCCTGTTTACATAAGGCACGGGTCCTACGCCGGTCCAGGTAAGTATATTTTTGTCCTTTAAACAGAAAAGAACTGCCTGGTTTGAGTTTGTCTAATAACAAATGATTATTCCCGCTCAGTTCGTGCAATGCATTGACCAGTGGAGGATAACTGTACGTACTTGCCCGGGGGTTTTTACAATAGGAGGCCAGCGCACCGGAAAGAGTTTCTGGCACCCTACCCGTTGATAGTATTTCCAGCAGATAGCGCCTGAATGTGGACTTCCATTCCTTTCCGTGATGACGCACCTGCGGACCATATTTCCCTTGGACTTCACTGTGAGCCGCCTCGTGTGCGAATGTGATCAGGAAAGACCATTTGTCGGTAGTTCTGTTTACCGATACCCAGTGTTGCCCCGTTCGGTGATCAATCTTGAAATCACCCAATTTAGTCTTGCGAGGAGAGGTAATTTTCAGGTTGAACCCGAGATTTTCCTGCCACGCCCTTGCCATTTCATAAAATCCTTCCGGCAATTGACTCCTCAATACATCCTCGCCCTTTGCGATACTCATTCCTCTCCCGCTTCTTTTTCTATTAATTTCTTAAGTCTTTCGTACTGGATATCCGACTGTTCCTTAAAGGTATTTTCCATTAATGAGAATAAGGACCTTGTAATCATGTCGTTTGCTTCTGCAACAGTCTTTGAGTGTATTACGGTAGTTTCACCATTATTTTCAAAAGCTACCTCGGTCCGGGCCTCGAGTATCTCTGCTTTGAGGTCAAATGCGTAGAATTCGCCTTTTCGAATCTCAGCTACCTTCTCCCTAACAATTATGACTTCATCATTCTGCCGAAATGTAAATTCATACTCGCTACCCGGCTGTCCTTCTTCTCCACTCAATAATTTCACTTCTTCCAGGTCCAACATCCAATCCTTCATCTTTTCCTGGCTTGTAAAAATTTGCCAACATTTCTGTGGAGAAGCATTTACTTCGATCCGGCTCTCGTAGGTAAATGTCGGGTTTAGTATCCCAATGGAAATGAATACCAAAAAAAGCACGAGAATAGTAATTATTGAATATTTAAGTATCTTCATTTTACATATAAATCTATGAAATATTCGGTATTTCTCTGTTTTCTGACCCTTTGTATATCCTGTCAACAAACCAAGCCTCCGCAATTGGAAATGAATGCTATGCCGCATCCCATCCATCCGGAAGGAGTTCTGAATGTGGCATTTCTTGTAGTTGACGGCGTTTATAACTCGGAACTTGTGGCACCCATGGATATTCTACACCATACGGTCTTTCACACAGAGCATGGAATGAAGGTGTTTACGGTAGGCCCCGGGAATGAATACATTACATCTTTTGAAGGCCTCAAAATTATACCCGATTATTCCTGGAATGATTCCCTGCCCTCGATTAATGTCCTGGTGGTTCCAAGTGCAGAAAACAGTATGGATTCAGATCTTGAGAATACACAAATGATTGATTTTGTGAAATCCATCGGGAAGAACGCCAATTATATCATGTCACTTTGTGATGGTGCCTTTGTCCTGGCCGAAGCAGGGCTTCTGGAGGGGTTGGAATGTACCACTTTTCCTTCCGACATCGCCAGATTTCGAAGTGCTTACCCTCAACTGGTGGTTCATGAAGGTGTGAGTTTTGTCCATGACGACAAGGCCATCACTTCAGCGGGAGGGGCGAAGTCTTATGACCCGGCATTATACCTGGTGGAGTTACTTTACGGCAACGAAACAGCCCGGGGAGTGGCCAAGGGACTGGTAATTGATTGGGATGTAAATACAATTGACCATGTTCGCAAGTAGCTACGAATTCATTCAATATCTCCTGCTCTGGACTGGGCTATTCTCTGTTTTTCTTGTCATTGTAGGCCTTTATAAACCTACGATCCTGCTATGGTGGGAGGATACTCAAAACCGGATTCGAATACTCCGGGTATATGGAATCTCAGCTATTGTTTTGCTCAGCCTGTATTTGCTGTCATTGGTCTTTATCCAAAGTCCCTAATTAAATTTCGTCCTCTAAAATCTCTACAAACTCCCCAACATCCATATAGGAATTATAAAGGGGTGCAGGGGCCACCCGTATTACATCCGGCTCTCTCCAATCTGCGACGATTCCCTTATTACTCAGTGTTTCAAAAAGGTTTTTATCTGCCCCATTGACGCGAATAGAGAGTTGTGCTCCCCTTGAAGTGGGATCTTTTGGTGTAATCAGTGAAATCCTATCAGTCTGAAGGTTACTGAGAAGGTATTCCAGGTAACCGGTAAGCCTAACAGATTTCTCCCGGATTCGTGGCATCCCGGCTTCTTCAAATACTGCCAGCGACGATCTCACACTTGCCAGTGCAAGAATTGTTGGGGTACTTATCACCCAACCTTTCGCTCCTTCTGCAGGGTCCCAGGGCTTTCGCATATTGAAACGGCTATCCAACTTCTGGCCCCACCAACCAGCCAGGCCCGGCATTCCCGCCTCACCGTGAAATCGCTCATGTATAAAAACACCCGCTATGCTCCCGGGGCCTGAATTGAGATACTTATAGTTGCACCATGCGGCGAAATCCACGTCATCACCATGTAGATTTAACGGTACATTTCCAGCAGCATGGGCGAGATCCCAGCCCACCAGGCATCCCTCGTTATGTGCACTTCGCGTTATTTCAGGTATGTCAAACCACTGGCCCGTATAATAATTGACTCCGCCCAGCAAAACAATAGCTATTTCATGTCCTCTTTCAGAAATAACCTTGTTGATTTTTTCTGTTGAGATTATTGTTCCCTCATCAGGAGTGACCTCAAGGATGCCGTCGACCGGGTCAAAACCATGAAGTCCGACCTGTGATTCAAAGGCATATCGATCACTGGGAAAGGCATCACTTTCGATTAATATTTTATATCTCTCTTTTGTGGGCTTGTAGAAGGCTGACAATATAAGATGGAGATTAACCGTCAGTGAGTTCATCACTGCAACCTCATGTTCTTCTGCACCGACTATTCGGGCCATAGGTTCCGAAAGTGTTTCTGCATAAGTCACCCAGGGATCCTCCTTGTCAAACCAACCTTCTACACCCTGTAATTGCCACCTTTCAAGTTCCTTATTTATATGTTCCCGGGTGGATTTTGGTTGCAGGCCGAGGGAATTTCCACACAGGTAAATACATTTTTTGCCGCGGTGTTGATCAGGGTAATGAAATTTCTCTCTGAATCCGCGAAGAGGGTCTTCCCGGTCCATCTGTTCAGCAAATGATTTTCCTGGAGAATATATCATAGATCAATTCACTGAAGTATAATAGAACCCAAGCATCTTTCTGACATCTTCTGGAAGATCGGGAAGTTCAGACCTTGGAATCAGTAGCGTAGAAATATTATGCAAATCTGAGAAAATATGATGACGGAGCGCTGTATTCTGGAGGTAATCATGTCCGGATGAGCCTCCTGTACCTATTTTTTTGCCAAGCATGCGCAGCACCATTTGTGCATGCCTGTATCTCCAGGTCGTGAAAAGTTCATCGATCTCCGAAAGTGCATTTAACAATCGGTAAGGTTGATGAAGGATGGGCTCGTCCCTGTAGAGATTGATCAGCAGAGCTGCCAATGTCGCTTTATACGAAAGCCGCACCTGGCCCTCATCCATTAGTTTTTTGTGCTGTTCCTCGTTAAAGATCAGTTCATAGTAGCTATCCGTATTTCCGAGCATTTTCAAACGCTGTTCCTTATCCTCGGAGCTTAACTTTGAGCCTTCAATTCTCAGCCTCTCCTTCTCAATCATCCGGTTTACAGCGCTTTGATAACTACTTAGAAAATCGAATCCCTGGAATTGGAGGAAAGGGGTCCTTTCCAGCCATATCTCTACCAGGTCAAACAGGTTATTCTCTTTGGTTTTCTTTAGTTCCTCCTGTTGAGCAGGATCGAAGGGGCTGTCATAAGCAATTTTATTATAAGTGATCCTTTTTTTGTCTTCCAGCCCGAGGAGGACTTCCACCTGCCTGAATTGAAAACTCTGGAACCCGCTGGCCGGAAACAAATAATTCCTGAATTCGAGGAAGTCAAGGGGAGTCATGGTTTCCAAAATCCTTATCTGATCGATGATAAGGTTCTGTATATCCACTACCCTGTTGAGCCGGCTAACAGCCGTGCCGAGCGTACGTTCGTCTATCTTTTCCGCTTTAAAAAGAGCCGAGACCGATCCCAACTCATGCAATATTTGCTTGAACCACAATTCGTAAGCCTGGTGAGTGATTATAAAAAGCATCTCATCATGTGCGGGTTTATCGAGCTTGGCGCTTCGCATTTCCTGAGCCCCTAAAACCTTCTCTAGTTGCAGATAAGATTGATAATGGACGTTTATAAATTTTCGATCTTCGCTCATGGCCTGATGATTATCCGTGGTTTTTTTCCAGATCCTGCATAACTTCTACAAGAACATCGACTCCTTCCATCTCCATTGCATTGTAGATTGAAGCCCTGTAGCCACCCACAGAACGGTGACCCTTAATGCCTACGCATCCAGCTTCGGTAGCCTTCGCCATAAATGTTTCCTCCAGTTTTTGCTCATTGAGCAGAAAACATACATTCATAATGGACCGGTCTTCCTTTTCTGCAGTTCCAATAAACAAGGAATTCCTGTCAATTTCATCGTAAAGCTTGGCCGCTTTTTTCATGTTTCTTTTTTCCATAGCCGCAATTCCACCCTGGGAAAGCATCCATTCCATGGTAAGCATACTCACATAGATCGGGAATACAGGGGGTGTATTGAACATTGACCCTTTTTCAATATGGGTTTGGTAGTTGACCATGGTGGGGAGGTGCCTGGAAACCTTTCCAAGGTACTTTTTTCTCACCACAACCAGCGTAGTGCCCGCCGGGCCCATATTTTTCTGGGCCCCTGCATAGATCAATCCAAACCTGGACATCGGAACCGGTCTGCTGAATATATCTGAAGACATATCCGCCACTAATGGAATTTTAACTTCAGGAAACTCTTTATAACGCGTGCCAAAGATGGTATTGTTCGAAGTGATATGTAGGTATTTTGCATCCGGAGGAAGACTCCAGTCTTTGGGGATGTAATTGTAATTCTTATCCTTACTTGAAGCAACCACTTTCACCTGCGCAAGCCCAGCTGCTTCCTTGATTGCCTTTGATGACCATGATCCCGTGTCGATGTATGCTGCGCGTTCCTCCTTATCAAGGAGATTCATTGCAAGAGTGAAGAACTGGGTGCTGGCCCCGCCCGAAAGAAAAAGTACGGCGTATTCTTCACCCGCTTCGAGTAACTTCCTAACGGCAGCTTCCGCGCGTTCCATTACCTGGATAAAGTCCTCGCTGCGATGGGAAATCTCAAGAATCGAAAGGCCCTTTCCATTGAAATCATTTACCGCCCTGGCTGCTTCCTCAATTACTTCTCGAGGCAGAATCGCCGGTCCTGCGTAAAAATTATACTTTTTCATATTCTCGGTACTTGTAATTTAAACAATACAGGTCTTGAGGGACTCACATCCAGTTGGATATTTAAAACCTGGAGGTTTAACAGGTACAGCCCGTCTACCACCTCATCCGGTACATAGATCAGTTCTGTAATCGTACAATTGCTTCTTAGCTCGGCGCCTTTCCCCCAGAAGGCATGATGTGCAAATAATTTACCTCCATCGTCCTCCCGGTCTACTGAAGGCAGGTCCGTAAGAAGATGGTTTACCCCTGATGCTGCAAGGAACGCCAAAGCTTCCGGTTGGAAATAGGGTGGGTTAGTTCCTGAATAATTTCGGGAGAGTTTGTCATCGAAGTTGGGGTCAGTCCTGACCAGAACGGCTTCAGGCCAGGGTTGCTGCTGATCTCTGAGCATATCCCGGGTAATTATTTTGTCTCCTTTAAGGTCTGATGGTTCAACCGTGATCAGTCGGGCTGCGAGATGATACTCGTTGAATAGTTTTCCAATAAAAAGCGGTCCGGGATTAATATGCCCCGAGCATTCAGTATGGGTACCATTCCCATGGGGGTTAATCCTGAGATTATAAAAATTGACCGGAAAGCCCGACTCAATACTGCCGGTAAAAGTTTCCGTTACCACGGGTGTTGCCTCAAACGGCGGAGCAAAATAGCAATTGGGGCCCTTTTCCGACTGTAATGGAATGGAGCAATCGATTGGCGTGGTCAAATCAGCCTCATAATCCTGACCCGCTATGGAAAGCCGGGCCAACATTATGCTACCAGTTCTTCTCTTAACTGAATGATCTTGCGAGCGAGCTCAATACCAATCTTTTCCTGAGCCTCAAAAGTGCTGGCACCGATATGTGGCGACATGGACACCAGGGGGTGCTGTAGTATCCGTTCGGACGGATTAGGTTCGCCGTAAAATACATCCAGGCCGGCACCGGTTATTTTTCCGTTGTCAAGCCCCTGCAAAAGTGCACTTTCATCAATTAATCCCCCCCTTGAAGCATTTACTATAATTACCCCATCTTTCATCTGATCTATCTCTCCGAATCCAATAACTGGCTCGTCCTGGTTGGGGACGTGTAGTGTAATCACGTCACTTTTCTCAAAAAGCTCTTTGGTACTGACCGAATGGATGGTGCTATAGACTTGCTGACCATTTATATCAAGCCCTATTTTCTTCTCAGAGACATGTGGATCATGGCCAATTACTCTCATGCCCATCCCCAAGCCGATCCTGGCTGATTCCGTACCAATTCTGCCCAGCCCTATGATCCCAAGAGTCTTTCCATACAACTCGGCTCCCTTTGCATACCTCTTCTTGAGCTGATTGAATTCGGTATGGCCAAGAATCGGCATTTCACGATTGACCTGATTCAAACCCCTGGTAATTGACAATATATGCCCAAAAACCAATTCAGCAACAGACCGTGAAGAAGCGGCCGGAGTATTAAATACCGGGATTCCGGATTCTGCTGCAAAATCTGTGTCGATATTGTCCAGGCCGACACCACCCCTTCCAATGAACTTGAGCCGAGTACACTTTTCGAGAAGATCCCTTTTAAGTTTCGTGGCGCTTCGAACTATTATGCCGTCATATCCGGGAAGTTCCATTGAGAGTTGCTCGACTGACAGGTTTTTTTCAACCACCTCGAATCCCGCTTCCTCCAACAATAACATTCCCTTAAGGTTAAATCCGTCAGTAATTAGTATCCTCATTTTTCCCATTCAATGGCCGTTTAAAGTCGTGATAAATCAGGTTGTAAACAAGGACCCATTTAAGATCCCCTCAAGACTTTTTACTGCAAAATCCACCTCTTCACGGGAATTGTATTTGCTAAATGAGAATCTGACCGATGTACGTCCCGGCAGGCAATCCAATGCTTCCAGTACATGTGATACTCCGACCGCTCCACTATTGCAAGCACTTCCTCCGGAAGCTGATATTCCCTGAAGATCGAGTTGGAACAACACCATTTCATTATGGCTATCTGTGGGCAAACTGACGTTTAGCACAGTGTAAAGGCTTTCATCCTCATCCGACAGTCCATTGAATGAAACTCCGGGTAATTTTTCCTTTAAACCATGAATCATTTGTTTTTTGAGGCTCTGGATATATTCCTTTTGTTCGGTAATCTCATCGGTGGCAATTTCAAAAGCTTTCGCTAAACCGATAATCCCAATCACATTTTCCGTTCCGCCCCGCATGTTTCTTTCCTGACCTCCCCCCAGTATATAGGAATGAATGTCATAGCCTTTTTTCAAATACATAAATCCAATTCCCTTTGGCCCGTGGATTTTATGGGCCGAACATACTGCTGAGTCAACCGACCACTCCTCCAGGTTAATCGGGAAATGGCCCATAGCCTGCACGGTATCCGAATGAAAGAACGCCTTGTACTCCGCGCAAAGTGCGGCTATTTCATTCACCGGGTTTACATTGGCTATTTCGTTATTGGCAAACATCAGCGATACCAATGGATTGTCATTCTTTTTAAGGAGCAGCTCGAGGTGATCCAAGTCTATTCTACCTTTAGAATCAACCTCAACCAATTTCAGCTTCATGCCAGTACTTTCCCGGAGATTCTCCAGGGTATGCAATACTGCATGATGTTCAATGGGAGATGTGATTGCCGTAGTCTTTCCAAGGTCACGAACCGCGCTGTTCAGTATCGTATTGATGGATTCGGTTCCCCCGGAGGTAAAATAAATCTCTCCGGGTGTACAGCCCAGACGTTCGGCAATGCTTTTCCTTGACAATTCTATGGCAGCCTTTACCTCACGCCCAAAGCTGTGGGTTGAACTGGGGTTTCCAAATTTCCCAGTAATAAATGGCATCATCGCCTCCCCTACCCTGGGATCGATTCTTGTTGTCGCTGCATTGTCAAAGTAGGCCTTCATTGTTCTGCTTTTTCTGTAACAATTTCCCTGATATCTCCTACCAGTTTCATAGCCACCGTTTGAGCCTGGCTCTCAGATCCTGCTTCTGAATAAATTCTTATGATAGGCTCTGTATTGGATTTCCTTAAATGTACCCACTCACCTTCAAAATCAATCTTTACCCCATCTTCCCTGTTAACCGGGTATTTTTTGTATTGTAGAGCAATCGCGTCAAGTACCATATCCACATCAATGGCAGGGGTCAATTCTATCTTGTTTTTTGACATATAGTATGATGGATAGGTTGACCGGAGTTTTGAGACTTTGGATCCGTTTTTTGCCAAGTGAGTCAGGAAAAGAGCTATTCCAATCAAAGCATCCCTACCATAATGGAAGTCAGGAACAATTATTCCGCCATTCCCTTCCCCACCGATTACGGCATTAACTTCTTTCATTTTAGCAACTACGTTTACCTCCCCAACCGCACTGGAGTGATATTCCTGGTGGTATTTCTTCGCAATATCTTGTAATGCCCTGGTGGATGATAGATTAGAAACAGAAGGTCCCTGCCGGTTTTGTAAGACATAGTCCGCTATGGAAACCAGAGTATACTCCTCACCGAAAAAAGAGCCATCCTCACAAATGAAGGCTAGCCGATCAACGTCGGGATCTACTACAATCCCAAGGTGGTAATCTCCCCTTTCCATTTTGCCCATGATCTGGCCCAGGTGATCGGGAAGAGGTTCAGGATTGTGAGCAAACCGCCCGTTAGGTTCGCAGTTGATCTCCTCAACTTCTGCTACTCCCAGTGATTTCAGTAGTAAAGGAACTGCAATCCCCCCAGTCGAGTTGACACCATCTACGCATATACTGAATCCCGCTCTGCGGATAGCTTCGGTATCCACCAGTGAATGGTCCGCAACGGCTGCTACATGATCTTCCATAGAAGTGGTATAACCCTCGACCCTGCCAAGTTTTTTTACTTCTTCAAAAGAGTAATTCCCGGTCTCGGCCCTTTCGAGAATATCTTTTCCCTCTTCGGCAGAGATGAATTCTCCCTTTTCATTGAGGAGCTTAAGTGCATTCCATTGGATGGGGTTATGACTTGCCGTAATTATTATTCCCCCTCCCGCTTCGCGCGATTCAACCGCCCATTCAACAGAGGGGGTGGTACTCAAACCACAATCTATTACATCAATTCCGAGTCCGGTAAGTGTATGGACAACCAGTTGGGAGATCATCTCCCCTGACAAGCGTGCATCCCTGCCCACAACTACCCGTTTTGCCTTCTCTGAATCTATCAACCATGAGCCATAAGCTGCGGCAAATTTTACTGTATCAAGTGGAGTCAGATTTTCCCCTGGGATTCCCCCAATAGTTCCTCGGATACCACTTATTGATTTTATTAAAGTCACTCCTTATTTATTTTAGGGCACAAAGTTAGAAAATGAATGGGACTAGAGGGGTTAGATTAAAACAATTAATCATTCAATTATGTATTAATTGGAAATAACTTTGTTTGCTATGAGAAGGCCAAGGAGAAACCGAAAATCTGAAGCGATAAGGGGGATGACCCGTGAGACCGAGGTTCTGGCCTCTGACCTGATCTACCCTCTGTTCCTGCTTGAATCACCAAAAGCTGAAATTGAAGTAGATTCGATGCCCGGAATATTCAGGCTGGGCATTGATAAAATGCTTGGTGAGATTGAACAAATGATGAAGCTGGGGGTGAAAGCGTTTGATATTTTTCCTGTAGTTGACGAAAGCCACAAAGATCGGGTGGCCAGTAACAGTTACAATCCTGATTTTTTCTACCTGAAAGCACTCTCCAGGATCAAAATGGAATTCCCCGAGAGCTGCATTATAACTGACGTGGCCATGGACCCCTACAGTACTGATGGTCATGACGGACTTGTAGAAAACGGTAAAATCCTCAATGATGAAAGCCTGGTGATCTTGGGTAAAATGGCCCTGGTACAAGCAGAGTGTGGAGTTGACATGATTGGACCTTCCGATATGATGGATGCCAGGGTTGGGTACTTGAGGGATCTTCTCGATGAAAATGGATACACCGATACCTCAATCATATCATACACGGCAAAATATGCCAGCTGTTTTTACGGGCCTTTCAGGGATGCCCTTGATTCAGCCCCCAAGTCCGGTGACAAGAAAACCTACCAAATGGATCCCGCCAATCGACGCGAGGCCTTGCTGGAGGCCGGACTGGATTTCCAGGAAGGTGCCGACTTCCTAATGGTAAAGCCCGCGCTTGCTTACCTCGATATTATTTCAGACCTGAAAAGTTCATTCGATATACCTGTCGCAGCATACAATGTAAGTGGAGAATACTCCATGATCGCGGCTGCATCGGAACGGGGTTGGCTGGACCGCAAGAGTGCCGTTATGGAAATCTTAACCAGTATCAAACGATCGGGGGCCGACCTGATTCTCACATACTTTGCGAAAGAGTTTGTAAACTACAGGTCGTAGGATCAATTTATTCATAGGTGTACACCCGCTTAACCCTGTCACTAATCCCAGTCAGAACTTCATATGGGATCGTATTGAGCGCATTTGCCACTTGACGGATTGTAGGATTGCTACCAAAAATGATCACCTCATCCCCTTCTCTCACCTGGAGCCCCGTGACATCCACCATGGTCATATCCATACAGACATTGCCGACTACTGGCACTAGCTTGCCCTTAATATTAACAACTCCTTTTCCGTTGGATAAAACCCGACGGAAACCGTCGGCATATCCTACGCCAATTGTAGCAATTTCAGTAGTCCGGGAAATTTTTGAATCCCTTCCATACCCCACTGTTTCACCCGGTTCCACTGTTCTCACCTGGGAAACGAAACTCTTAAAAGTTGCTACAGGCTGGAGATAGCTGAGGTCATCGGGAAAGGGACTGTAACCGTGCAACCCAATTCCGAGTCGAACCATATCAAATTGATACATCGGGAAACGCGATATTCCCCCTGAATTCAGCAGATGAACCATTGGGTTATGCCCTGCAAGGTTTTTCTTCAGTTCGACAACCATCGCATAGAGTCGGGATGCTTGTCGATGTGTAAATTCATCTTCGGATGGGTTTTCCGAACTTGCTAAATGACTAAAAACTGCTGCTACACGAATGGAAGGATTATCATTGAGAATATTGCACAATTCATTTACCTCCGACTCAAGGAATCCAAGACGATGCATCCCGGTTTCCATTTTCAGGTGAATGGACATTTGTGTGCCGTTTAAGAAATTGCAGAGATCGTTGAGCTGCTGCAGCGAATAGATTTCAGGTTCCAGTTTGTGCCTTTGCAACATGGGAAAAGTTTCGGGATGCGGGTTCATGACCATTATCGGAGCGTCAATCCCCGCTTCCCTGAGCTTTGCGCCTTCATCCGCATAGGCCACGGCCAGGTAATTTACACCATGTCTCAGTAGATGACGCGCCATCTCAACACTTCCACTTCCATATGCCAGGGCTTTGATTATGGCCATTACCTTAACATTTTTCTTCAATTTTGATCTGAAGTAATTGAGATTAGTGGTAACGTGATTAAGGTTGATCTCGAGCATTGTGCCATGCACTTTTTCCTCAAGTGTGTGGACAATCTGTTCGGTGCGAAAAGTCCTTCCACCCTTGATCAATATTGCATGGTTGGCCAGGTCAATAGCTTTATACTCCTTCAGGAAGGCATCGGTCGTTGGGAAAAACAAAGAATTAGGGGGAAACAAATTACTATGTGCTTTAGACTCTTCGCCAATGGCGACCACCCTTGAAATAGCGCTGGTTGTTAAAATATCAGCGATCTTTTTATACAATTCTTCCGGGCGCATCCCTGTTTGGCTCATGTCAGTGAGTATTACAGCCTTCTTATCATATTCCGTTATTGCTGCAAGTTGATCAATCGCTGCTCGAAGACCGGTTAAATCATTATTGTAGGTGTCATCAAGGATGGTAGTGCCATATATTCCTTCTCTAAGCGACAAACGCATATTGACAGGTCTCAAGTCCGACAAGCCCTGATTGATCTCAGTTTCTGAGAACCCATTGTGTATCATCAAGACAATACAGTGCAGGGCGTTTTCTACGAAGGATGGCGTTTGGAAAGGTACGGTAAAAAACAGCTCCTCTGATCCATATCTCAGCTTTAACTCCAGGTTTCGTTTGTTGCTTCGTTTCTTTTCAAGGATCTGTATATCGGACTGTTCATTCCATCCCCATGTTACAGTGTCAAATGAACGCTCGCGTTTGATGATTTCCTTGTGAATGTCCTCATGGTCACGGCAGTAAATCAGGGACTTGGCATTTGTAAAAAGATTGAGTTTCTCTTCCACTTTTTCAGCGATACTTCCGAAACCTTCCTGGTGAGCAAGTCCGATATTGGTAAAAATGCCCGTCTTAGGTTTGATCAGGCGCTCCAACTTCTGCATTTCTCCCCGTTTTGAAATTCCCGCTTCGATGATGGCATAATCATGCCATGTGCCAAGATTCCATAATGAAAGTGGTACGCCCAATTGCGAATTATAGCTCAATGGAGACTTAGCGCATAATCCATACCGGTCCAGTAATTCAAATAACCATTCTTTTATTATTGTTTTGCCATTACTCCCTGTAATCGCAATCATTCTACCCTTAAATGTCTGCCTGTGAAAGTCGGCTAAGTTATGGAGTGCCTCCAGGGCATTTTCTACCTTAATTACATCAACTCCGGAAGGATTCTTTGAGGGAGTTTTTTCAACTACTACTGCCTTGCAGCCCGCTTTAAATACTTCTGCCAGAAATTCGTGGCCGTCCCGGTTTTGTCCCTTCAGGGCTACAAAAACGCTCTCGGAAGGATGTAAAATTGCACGGGAATCAAATACAATATGCCTTATAAGATCCTCCCCATTTCCGTGTACGAGTTCACCTCCTGTCGCCTTCGCAACCTTCCTAACGGTATACATGTATCCCTATTGACCTACCATAAATACCGCATTGGCAAAGAGGAGTTTCCCGTTTTCCCAAAAAGAGCGGAACAATGGATTGTCAGCCAGATAGACAATCTCACCTCCCCCTTTATTATATACACCGAAAACCAGGGATTCTGAAAGTCCCTTGTTAGCCCGCGATCCTGCAAATCCATTGACGGGCTTGGCTCCTTCCTTTAATACCCCTACATTCCAACCTCTTTCCAGATAGGCATATCTTCTGGATCCAATCTTTAATGTAAAATATTCCTTACTATATCCGAATGCGAGGGGATGACTGTCATCCAACTGCATTTGATAGATTGCACCGGGAATATTATCTTTCATAGATTCCCGCTCCCGGTCTTCATATCGTCTTAGCGGTTTATCTTCATTTTCTTTTTCCGCCTTCTTTTTCTCCTCCTCAGAAGCATATTGTTTCAATCCAAACCCGTCTTTATCGGCAAAGGCATTCAGGGCACCATCCATAGCAATTATTCTTCCCCCTGAGGAGACCCAATCCGACATTTCTTCAAGCATATTATCCTGGAACCGATAAAATCCACTAGGGAGTATGATCACATCATATTCGTCCAGGTCAACCCGATTCAGGTAATCCGTATCCAGTACAGAGACCGGGTACTCAATTTCCTGTTCGAAGAAATACCAGACCTGCCCAAATGAAGTGGATCTAGTTTGTGAGCCACCAACGATGGCGATTCTTGGTGCTTCCAGATAATTAACATTTCCCGATCCGAAATCATAACCGGAGTCAACAAATCCCGTAGAAGTAGTTGCCAATTCCCTGTCAAACTCCTCAGCCCCCATTTTAACAATTCTGTGGAAATCCTGTCCCAATTCTTCATTGTTCCTCTTTGTGATAATCAATGATCCCCTTGGAAACTGTTTTCCCTCCACCGTAAATGGATAAGCAGCCGACCTAACCTTAACTCCGTTTTTCTGTAAATAGGCCAGGTATTTAGCATCCTGGAAACTCCTCCAGGGTGAGACATAGGCGTATGCGGCGTCTTCAGGTACCACATACGCTGCTGGAGGATTTTGATAATCACCTGAAACTTGGATAAGCTGCCTTAATGCATAGGCATCGAGGCCCATAGCGTAAGGTAGTGACCAGGCTGTGATATCATAGGTAATGCTGTCCTCGAGTTTAGTTACCGGCTC
>JAHEKQ010000016.1 GCA_024638265.1 Flammeovirgaceae bacterium | reverse complement strand
TGACATATATCGTTTTTCAACGACTTCATTTTTCCTTCGGTACCGGGGTTGCAGATTTTGCAAGATTGGCCAGAAACACCACTGATGAAATCCTTGAGGGGAAGTTCCAGTTAAATGTCGCACTATCACTGAAAGTGTACATGTTTCAGATCAAATTTTAGTGCGTCGGTTTCTGCTATATCTAATTTTCCTGCTGTTGACCCATTCTTCAATGGGGCAGGCTTCCAAAGTTACACACTTGATCAAACGAGAAAACTTCAAAGCAGCAGAAGAATATGGGCTTGAAAAACTGGAAACACTTGAGAAAAAAGACAGAGCTGCGAGGCTCCCTCTCATGCTGGCCATGGGAAGATTATATGAGGCACTGGGGGATTTACCTGAAGCACAGAAATATCTGAATTCCGCCCTGGAATATGTACAGGTGAAGTACGATTCGGGAGACAGGCTGACCCTCTCGGATTATGATGTAATTGATGAATTTGCCCTCTATTCCATTCGAGCCGGGAATTTTCTCGAAGCAGAAAAGTGGATTGAATTTTCACTGGCTAACCGGGTGGGGAAATACTTTAAGAATAACCCCACTAACTTCAGGCCTTACCTCGCTAAAGGACTTCTATTCTATCAGAGAAATCAGCCTGACAGTGCTAAATACTATATTGAGGAGTACCTCTTTAATATCAGAAATTCAAACTATACCGGACATCTCGAAATCAACCGCTATGCCGATGGCTTTCAGATTCTGAGTGAAATGGCCCTTGATGCGGGAAACCTGGAGGAGGCAAAAAAATATGCGAGAAATGCTAAACGTCTTCAGAAGCACAGCTGGACAAAAAGGGAAGAGGGAAAGAACACGGTAAAACGTGTAAGGGCAATGAACACATTGTCTGAGGTCCTGTACCTGATGGGTAGAGTTCAACGGGCACAGGAATGGAATGACCGCGCATTTAAACTTTACCTGAAAAATATCAGGGTGGATTTGCCTGTTCTCAATGAAGTACTGGTTCAGCGCTCACATCTTCACCTCTTTCATGAGGATATTGAAGGGATCAAGGGACTCATCAGGCAAGCGGCTGAAAAAGAGATCAATTACATTTCCCGAAATTTCTCATTGCTTAGTGAATATGAGAAAGAAAACTTCCAGGTTCGACACAGGAAACTATTTAACAAGATGAACAAGGTGATGATCGAAGCCTGGAGTAGAGATCTTATCGGGAACAATGACCCTTTTTGGGTGGAGGTTCTCGATTACAATACGAGGACAAAAGGGCTGATCCTGAACGAATCAACTCGATTATATCAGAAAGAAGAGCTGTTTGCCGACTCACTTCACAGCCAATATGAAGCCTGGAAATTTCTGAAAAATCAATTCGCTTTTATGGTCTCTTCCAAGAAATATAAAAATGAGTTTGAGGCCATTCAGAATATTGAGAGTGAGATTATAAAGCTGGAACGAGTGTTGCTCACGGCATTGCCCGTTTCCAGTGTTGATTCCCTGGACATCGAGGATATTCTGAAAGATTTAAAACCGAGGGATAAAATTATTGAGCTTCTCAGGGTGGACACTTCTTCTCCCACTAAGAACAGAAGCGGAGAATGGAAAAAGCAAGAGGATGCCGTCTACCTCGTGTTTCATCTGGACAATGGTGGGTTTAATAATATCAGCCTGGTGGAGAATGGTTTAGAGCTTGAAAACAGGTACATCAACTATTACAATAATTCCATTAAATATCGATTGACAGATACTTTAAGCTATGATGCTTTCTGGAAGTCATTGAACGTGGAAGAAGAGAATTGGGGCAAAATCTATTTTTCGCCCGATGGAATCTACAATTTGATGAATCCTGATAACCTGTGGGATACAGAAAATGAAAAATACCTCTTTGAAAAGATCAACCTGATAAATTTGACGAGTATCCGTCGCTTAAATGAAGTAAAAACTACCGGAAACCCATTGGAGTTGAAGGCTTGCCTGGTAGGTAATCCTGATTTTGATCATTATGAGGGGATCAAACCTGAACCCCTCCCCGAAACGGCCATCGAGGTCACAGAAATTGAAGTTATGCTGAACAGGAATGAGGGAAATAGCAGGGTACTTATGGGTTTATCGGCCAGTGAAAATGAATTGAAGAAATTGTCAGGTTGTCCCATTTTACACGTGGCGACCCATGGTATTTTCAGACAAAATGCTGGATCAAGAAATGCTATGCTAAACAGCGGGTTATTATTGGCCGGGAATCCGGAAGAAGGAGAGGATGGGATTCTGACCGCTTATGAAGCAGCCGGATTAAATCTTAGGGACACGCGGATAGCGGTTTTATCGGCCTGTGATACGGGTTTAGGTGAGATTCAGAGTGGGGAAGGAGTATACGGATTGCAAAGGGCTTTTGAAGTCAATGGGGTTGATTTTACCCTCATGAGTATGTGGAAAGTAGATGATTCAGCAACAAGGGAATTTATGTCAGAGTTTTATTCTCAATTGGTTGAACAGAAACTTGATCCGTATGCTTCACTGAAAGAAACCCGGAATAAAATGAAAGATAAATACCAGGAAACTTATTACTGGGGCGCATTCAAACTGGTGGGAGCAAGTTGGGAATAGCCTTGAGATTAACATCACGTTAAATTATGATCTTAATCATTTAACAGCTTAGAATAGTTTTTGACCTTCGCCTTACCAAACTAATATCAAATACACAGAATGAGATACTTAATCATATTGTTGCTAATTCCATTCTTCGCCGGGGCTCAAAGCTTCAGGGTGAGTGACGATTTAAAAATGGAAATCTGGGGTACTTCCACCCTTCACGATTGGGAGATGGTCTCTAATGATGGCCAGGGAACTGCAGATTTTCTATTGGAAGGATCTGAACTGAAGGATATCAGAAGTTTATCTTTCAAGATGAAGACACGTACCCTGAAGAGTGGAAAGGGTACCATGGATAGAATTTGTTATGATGCCATGAAAACGGATGATCATGAATGGATTACCTTTGAACTTTCCGATATAACCTCGATCACTAAAACGGGATCTACTTATAAGATCACAGGGAAAGGAGACCTTACGATCGCAGGTAAAACCAATACGGCAGTAATGAACGTCAATGCAGTATATGGAGGTGGTAAAGTGAAGTTTACGGGCGAATACAATCTAAAAATGACAGATTTCGATGTGGATCCCCCAACAGCCATGTTCGGAACCATTAAAACAGGCGATGACCTTAAAGTTAAGTTTTCATTGACCTATGCATCAGCTTCGAGTTTTTGAGTTTTGACTGTTTCAAATCAACCGTCTTTTAGGCGGTTTTTTTTCGTATTTACCCAGGTCAAGAAATAACATGATATATATCATCTGATTTTCTGCTTCTGATCACATAGCGGCTTTGAAGCGTGTTATAACTTGTTTCAAATTACGAACCATAAAGCTGTTATTATGAAATCTTTTAAAACATTTTTATCCCTATTCGCAGCAGTTGGATTATTAGCATTAATAGTCCAATGTACTACGACGGAAGAGGTTGAGATACCTCTTTATTCTATTAGTGGAACCGTTGTCCTTCCTGACGGATCGGAGAATGCAGAAGGAGCAGTAGTTTACCTTACTGAATCCGCCACTTCCACGAACTATATAGCAATGGCTATATCAGATGACTTTGGTGCCTATACCCTTAGCAATATCAGGGGAGGCGACTATTTTATCTGGGCAAACTTTGACTCTGAGAATACCAACAGTAGTGGAAGATTAGGTGGAATGAAATTCTCATCCACTCCCCAGGCAGTATCCGTTATTGCGGCGAATGCCGCTTCGGACATAACCCTTGAGAACAGCAGTCCGTCCGGTGTTGCTGTAAGTACTACAGGTGCCTGGACAGTTGACGGATCTCATTCAGAAGTTGTTTTTGAATTCCCCTACAGGGAATTTAACGGAACTTTCTCCGGTAACTTTGACAGTTATGATTTTGCTTTCGAGTTTGACGACGGCGATTTGGACAATAGTACAATCTGGGCAGAAGTCGATCTACGGACCATTAAAACAGGACAACCTGGTAGAGACGGACGCTATACCACTGAATCTTCTGTCGAAGGACAGGACAGCCTCGATAACCAGGGCAATGTAGTGGAATGGTTCTATGCAGGTTGCTTGACTGAATATCTAGGTGCTGCAGTAGGCCGCGGTTTGAATACAGTCTTGACAAACGATGTCACAGCAATTTTCTGGTGTGATCCATCTGATACGCAAAGAAATGATGATATTGAAATCTATGGCGATGGCTACCGTGCGAAGGGTACGATGAACTTTAATGGAGTAGAAGCTGAAGTAGTAGCCTTCTTCAAGTTTATTGACGGCTATGTGAGCGATGGCACACAATATTCCAGTTTTGAAGCAAAATTTGTCTTCAGGGCGGAAAGTGATTTTAGTATCACAGCAAGCCAGGTAGATGACGACGTAGAGGTATATTCGACCATCCAGTTGAGGAAAACCCTATAGTTTGGTGAAAGGAGATCTACGATCTGTAGATCTCCTTTTTTTTCCTTTTCATTTTTTAGTATTAAAACCCCAGTGAAATGAAAGTGCTCGTATGTACCACACTTATATTTCTTGCAACAGGTTGCGTATATGAGCAGATTAAACCACTCGGACCTCCGCCACCTCCCAAGGAAACCAGTCAATTTGAATTGGCCAAAACCCAGTCAATTCCCAATACCGTCAATGCCAATGCCTGGAATTACGTAGACTTTGTAATTCCATCGGTCTCTGATGTGGTAACAGGGGAAGTGGGAGCAGAGGATGGTCTTTTTAATATATCTGGCACGTATAATGGACTGACCGATTTTAATGGTGGTGAAGATCCTGAGCTGATTCTCCGTGGTTTGTATGATGATGAATACATCTACATCCTGGCAGAATGGAAGGACGGAACCCATAATGCAGATAACAGGCACTGGGTGTACAATGGAAAGCCGGACCCACTCAAAGCTGGGTCTACTGATGGCTGGACAAGTCAGCGAAGTAATGACAAAATTGAGATTGAGTTTCCAATAGATCAAAACAGTACAGACATCTGGCAGTGGAATCTGGCCCTTTCAGCTCCCATGGGATTCGCCATCGATATGTTTGATTACGGGGTGCCTTCAGTCGATACAGGAGACAAACTTTTTTACCCGAATATGGCCGGTTCAGATCTTAGATCAGGCCCCATGTATGAGTGGGACGGCACTTCTCAGGAATATGTAAGGGGTATTGGTGGATTAACCTTACTTGATCCAAGGTATTTTCTATCGGAAAAATTGGCATTTCAAGGCGACATCAATGCCGGGGAAACCGTCTATCAAAATGAGTGTGCCCGTTGTCATGGAGTTGGGGGGGATGGCGACGGTTATGAATGGAATACAGGGAAAGCACTCAATAAGCCGGGGGAATGGAATACTACCCCGAGAACTGGATTTGAAGCACGTATTGGTTCTGACAATCACTCCGGAAAGTCATACTGGGATGGACTCACATCCGTTGAGAAGAATGACATAATCACAAGGATGAGAGGATTCTCGGGAGTACCCGGATATTACCTGGAAAACCAAAACGGAGCCACTTCTGATATTCAAACCGCATCGAATGTAATTTTTGGCAACTTACCGAGCGAAAATACCAGCGGGTACAAGGTTTTATTTGTGAGAAAACTAAATACAGGCAGTACAGAGGATATTCAGTTCGACCCCTCCCTGGTCTATCAATTAAGGATAAATCTCTATGATAACGATGAGTTGAATAAAGTGGGTACTGCTTTAATAAATATGGAATTCAAATAAAATGCTACATCGACTACGATATTTTATTCCCGCGCTACTGATAATAATGATTCAGTTAACGGGTTGTGTATATGAACAGATTGAACCTGTAAAAGCTCCGGAAAATGTTTGTTGGACCGATGAAGTATTACCTGTTTTTGTGAATAGTTGTGCGGCGATCAGCTGTCATAATACAGGAGGAGTTTACCCCGATCTTTCAGAGAGCTATGCTTACCTGAATTTAACTCAATCAACCTTGATCGATACGCTGAATCCAGACCAGTCCGAACTGTATTTAAAGATTACGGTCGGAAGTATGAAGGACCTGGCTACCGACGTGGAAAAAGCAATTATTCTTTCTTGGATCAATGGGGGTGCCAAGGAAGAGTGTGAACAATAAAAAATTCAAGACGATGAAAAATATTTTTCTTCTTACTTTGTCATTGATTCTTTGTCTTCCTGCGGCAGTTCTCGCACAGGAGGAAGGAGAACAAACACAGAAGCCACGTCCGGTAAGAGCTCCTTTCGAGAGCATTTGGTTAATTGATGGTCAGACGATTATTGTACCTTCCAAGGGTACGTTTGAATGGGACATACAGCACCGCTTTGGCAGGATAAATACTGATGTCAACAGGGACAGCGGTGTAAATCTGAGGTCATTGTGGGGAATATACAGTCCTTCGAATATCCGACTCGGATTTTCCTATGTTCCCGTTGAAAACCTGATGGTGGGCTTTGGCAACACGAAAAATGATAATCTCATTGATTTTAATGTCAAGTATTCCATTCTCAAACAGACGAGAGACTGGAGTACTCCCGTAAGTGTAAGTTATTTTGGAAACGCCGTGGTTGATGCCGGCCAGGACAATATTTTCAACGGCCTTCAGAGATGGTCATTTTACCATGAGCTGATGGTTGCAGTTCGCGTGAACATGAATCTCTCCGTACAGTTATCAGGTAATTTCAGCCATTTTAATGGGATGGAGAAAAGCTTTTATAAACTGGAAGGAGCTACCCCTGATACACTCTACAGGAATGATGTTATTGGAATATCGGCAAAAGCAAGGTATAAAGTTGGTTCAACCATTTCACTGTTACTTGCCTATGATAGTCCGGTTGTAGGCCTTTATGAAGGGGAAGGCGACTTTGATTACCGGCCCAATATTTCCTTCGGCTTGGAGATGTCCACAAGCGGCCATGCCTTCCAGATATTTGCCGGTCGGTATTATGACATAGTACCACAATATAATTATGCATACAACGGTTCTCCGGATGCATCAAAGTTCCTGATAGGATTTAATATGACAAGATTGTGGAATTTCTAACTGAAGAACATTGAAAACTGAAAGAAGACAATTTATCAGAAGATTGATTCCCTGGTTTGAATCACTGAATGACGAGGAAAAGAAGAACTATTTTCTGACCAGGGATGGCCGTTTGGTCAAGATCAAGGGAAGGGTTGTCACAAAGAAGGGTGCCTCGCATGAAGAAATAGTTACCTGGATAAATAAACCAAACCACCAGAACCATGAAAAGAACCGATAATGATAGGAGAGACTTCCTGAAAACTTCAGCTGCGGTAGCAGGTTCAGTGGCTGTGTTAGGCCTTTCTGAATCCTGTACCAGGCAGAAAGATTCTGAAATGGTGCAGATACTGGACCAGGATGGCAATATCATAGAAGTCAGAAGAGATCAGGTGGAGGAAACAATCAAGGATGATATCCGGGTAAGGGAAGGAATGAAGAATCGCAAATTTGTCATGGTTATCGACCTGGCAAGATGTGCCAATGCAAGGAAGTGTGTTTCAGCCTGTAATAAGATGCACTCCGCATCCACCCCCAATGACTGGTTGAAAGTCCTTAAAATGAGCGATTCTGAGAAGACAGCACCCTACTGGCAACCCATGCTTTGTCAACATTGCGATAAACCACCCTGCGTAAAAGTATGCCCGGTAGATGCAACATTTAAGCGCAGGGATGGAATTGTACTGGTTGACAATGACCGGTGTATCGGGTGCAGGTTCTGTATGGCTGCCTGTCCTTACTCCGCAAGGGTATTCAACTGGGAAGAACCCTCGGCTGTAGCAGATGTGGAACACGCCCTTGAATCACCGGAAACCAGTTGGCCACCTCAAAAAGGCACCGTGGGAAAATGTGACTTTTGTCCTGATGTTGTTGAGAAAGGGGAACTACCCCATTGTGTTACCGCCTGTCCAAACTCGGTTTTCTTTTTTGGAGATCTATATGAGGATACTGTAACCAACGGATCTGAGACTTTTCGCTTCAGTAAGCTGATAAAAGACAGGGCTGCATACCGTGAAATGGAATCTTACGGGACGCATCCAAGTGTCTACTACCTGCCCCCCTCCAATCGTCTGTATGATTTCGAAGAGGGTTTGGAAAATTACTCTGAGTTTAAGCAAGACAGTTTAGAAAATACTGAGCAACCATGATCGACTCAAACCTTGTGAACGATTTGAAACCCAGGCCATTTGGATTATGGGGTCGGATTTGGACTGTAGTGTTGGTAATTATGACTTTGATTGGCATCTGGGCATACTACAGGCAAATACAAGATGGTCTGGTTATCACCGGGATGCGTGATTACGCTTTTTGGGGTATCTACATCTCCAATTTTGTTTTTTTTGTTGCCATTAGCCTGGTAGGATCCCTAGTCACCGCTATTTTACGTTTGTCGGGGGCAGAATGGAGTATCCCCTTGACCAGAATCTCGGAAATCATTGCCGTGGCAGCAATTATTATGGCGGGTCTTACCATTATTGTGGATATGGGACGCCCCGATCGGTTAATGAACCTTTTTATCCACGGGCGTTTGCAATCACCCATCATCTGGGATGTAATAGTAATAACCACCTACTTATTCATTTCCCTGATGTTGCTTTATTTTCCCCTTATCCCGGATTTTGCCATTCTCAAAAATGAAAAGGGTAATCCCGGCTGGATACAAAAAGGATACAAAAGACTGGCCATCAATTGGAATGGCAGCAAACTCCAGGAAAAACTTCATCAGCGAGGTATCTTTATTCTCTCTGTCTTAATAATACCGGTTGCTTTCGGTATCCATACGGTTACCAGTTGGTTATTTGCCACAACGTTTCGTCCCGGGTGGGACAGTACCAATTTTGGTGCATATTTTGTTTCCGGGGCCTTTGTTGTTGGGGCAGGTGGAGTTATAGCGGCCATGTACTTATTGCGAAGGCATTACCAGCTTGAGAAATATATTACCGATGAACATTTTAACAAGATGGGTAAGCTTTTGGTCATGCTCTGCCTGGTTTACCTGTATTTCAACCTCAACGAATATCTGATTCCGGCTTTTAAGCTTAAGAAAGAAGAGGAAATACATATCTATTCTATGCTATTTGGCCACTATGCACCATTATTCTGGTCTGTGATAGGTTTTGGACTCGTAATGCCCGTCATTCTATTGTTATTTAGAAAATGGAGGCGTCCGTTCCCCTTATTTGTCATCTCGGTAATTGTAGTTATAACCTCGTGGTGGAAACGCTACCTGATAGTTACCCCGACTTTGCTGCATCCTTCTATGCCTATCCAGGGTGTCCCGGAATCATGGGCTGGATATTCCCCTACATGGATGGAATGGGCGATAACATTGGGTACTTTAACTATGGCACTTCTGATTATTACCATCCTGGTAAGGTTTCTTCCCATTATACCTATCCAGGAGTTTTCTGATCACATGAAAAAAACATCGAGTCATGAAAGCTAGAATTCTGATTTTTTTGGTCTTGATTTCATTTACCGTGGAAGCCCAGGAAGAAGCTACTGTCAGACTCAGTTTGAGTTATAAAATGGAGAATCAGGAAGCATTCCTTACGGCCAAAGCCCGGACAAGGGTGGGGAGAAGGTATGAGAATATTCATGGATTAGGAATTCTTTTTTATACAGTGATTGATGGGGATAAGAAGCTACTTGGTGATTCAAATACCAATCACTCTGGAGAAGCTACCATGAGCATTGGTGATATTTCTACACTTGAATATGATAGCATGGGCATGTGGCATTTCGTCGCTTCCGTTGAAAACAAGGATGGTTTCCGGGATGTTGATGAGGAGATATCCATAACTCCCATTAAAATAGATTTTAAGGTTGAAATCAGTGAAGATTCAGTTGCTTCAGTAAGGGTTCAATCCAGGAAAAGTATGGATAATGGTCCTGTCAGTGAGGCTGAAGTAAGATTATATGTTTCAAGGTACTTCGCCCCGCACTGGTTATCAGAGATTGAATTTACGGATGATAACGGGGAATTTGAATTCAGCCTGGAGGAAATGCTGCCCGGTGATCTGGACGGACTGGTGACACTGGGAATCAGACTGGAAGGTGATGATACCGGAGCCGTATTTCACGAAGAAAAAGTGAATTATGGAATACCTTATGAACCCGATACAAGTTTTGATGAACGTAGTATGTGGGCCCCAGCGAATAAAACTCCTTTATGGTTGTTGGTTTTCCCCAACCTTATCATACTGGGTGTTTGGGGAACTTTGATATATCTGGTATATTATTTGTACTTAATTAGTAGATCTAAACAATAATGAAATGAAAAAAGTGATGAATTTATTTTTTGTCTTAATAGCGGTAGGGCTCCTGTCATTCAGCGGAGTGTTATATCAAAACAGCGACTGGAAAGTTCCTGCCGAAGAGGCAAAAAAGAAAAATCCTTATCCGGCAGATAAGGAAAATCTCGCCATAGGTAAACAGCTTTACGCAAAACATTGCCAGTCCTGTCATGGTAAAGAAGGTCTTGGAGATGGTTCCAAGGCTGAAGAGTTGGACACCTTCGCGGGTGACTTTACCGCAGAAGAATTTCAAAAGCAAAGTGATGGGACTTTGTACTACAAACTAACTGTTGGCAGGGATGAAATGCCTGAATTCACCAAGAAAATTCCGTTAGAGGAAGACAGGTGGCTTATTGTTCATTATATGAGAACTTTCAAATAGACTTTAAGAGTTGGAAAGAAAGTACATCGGCTTATTTATGGTTATATTTGTCATTGTTGCGGGTTGCGGAAGCGGCCCGCAACAATCACGTTTAGCCGATTCTGAACTATTCAGATTCTTTATAATTGATTCTCTGAATACCGAATCATCTGCTTCCGTTAGAGGATACATTAATTCTTATCTGAATCGGCCTAGATCCTATTACCTGACCAATAATAGTGCAGATTCCGGATGGCCCTATTATGGAGAAGTAGAATCAGGTATTCCCGTTTCAAATGATACCCTTATGATCCCTCATCATACCTTGCATGTCCTTCGCGAGGAACCAATTGAAGAGGATGGGAAAATATTGAGAATCTACCTTGATAGCCTTAGCCAGGGGGTAATTTGGTTTAGTGAGGTGATTAGTGAAGTGAAGGGAGGTCGTGAGGAAGTTATTGCTCGTCCTGGTGTGGATCGATTGAAAATTTCGGGACTCTCCGATGAAGAAATTGGAATTTACATAGCAAAATCTGCCATCCGCAGCACATTCAAATAGATTTATTGATAAACTTATTTGAATAGTAAGAGATAGTTTCATGGGGTTAAAATAAAGAAGAGGCCTACCTGATGGTAGGCCTCAGCATTAAACCAGTAAACCATGAAATTCAGAGAATTCCAGTTCAAATGTAAATCTGTTGATACAAGGATTCTATGACGAATGTCATATTTCAAAAAATAATCTAAGATTCCTTCGTTTTACTGATGAGCTTGATCGAAAGCTCTTCTAATTGCTCGGGCGATATTTCAGAGGGAGTATCGATCATGAGATCTCTTCCGCTGTTATTCTTGGGGAAGGCGATATAATCCCTGATGGAAGTGGATCCTCCCATTAAACTGCATAAGCGGTCAAAACCGAATGCAATTCCACCATGAGGCGGGGCACCGTACTCAAAGGCATTCAAAAGAAATCCAAATTGCTCCTTTGCCTCTTCCTCTGTAAATCCAAGTGCCTTGAACATCTTTTCCTGTATAGATCGGTCATGAATCCTTATGGAGCCCCCTCCAATCTCGACCCCATTAATGACCAGGTCATAAGCATTGGCTGAAACATTACCAGGATTTTTCTCGATTTGTTCAAGGTCTTCTTCCTTTGGTGATGTAAAGGGATGGTGCATGGCATAATACCGTTGTGTCTCTTCATCCCATTCCAGTAAAGGGAAATCTACCACCCATAATGGCTTGAACTCATCAGGATTCATGAGTTTAAGAGTATTTCCCATGTGCAACCGGAGTTCCCCAGCAGCAAACCGCGTGGATTTATCATCTCCAGCTAGGATAAGCAGGAGGTCTCCAGGCTTTCCCTCAGCTTGGGCAAACCATTTTTTCAGGTCTTCCTGATCATAGAATTTATCAACGGAGGATTTCAGGCTGCCATCTTCATTGTATTTGACATATACCAGCCCCCTGGCACCTACCTGGGGTCGCTTCACCCAATCAGTAAGTTGATCAATTTGTTTGCGGGTATAATCCGCAGCTCTCTCAACACAAATTGCCAGGATGGATTCTGCAGAGTTGAATACATTGAAATCATGATTTTTAGCAATACCAGATAAGTCTGTTATTGGCATTCCAAACCTGAGATCAGGCTTATCTGTGCCATATTTGGCCATTACATCCTGATAGCTCATCACAGGAAAATCTTCAAGATCAACCTTATTTACCTCTCTAAAAAGGAACTTAGTAAGTCCTTCAAATGTGGAGAGCACATCATCTCGGCTGACAAATGACATCTCACAGTCGATCTGTGTGAACTCGGGCTGTCGGTCCGCCCTTAGATCCTCATCCCTGAAGCATTTTACTATCTGAAAATACCGATCAAATCCCGAAACCATCAGGAGTTGTTTAAACGTCTGAGGTGACTGTGGAAGGGCATAGAACTCACCGGGATTCATCCTGGAGGGAACAATGAAATCCCGTGCTCCTTCGGGCGTGGATTTAATGAGTACCGGGGTTTCAACTTCCATAAATTCAATGGATGACAGGTACTCCCGGGTCTTTTGCATGACCTTATGCCTGAGCTCCAGTTTTTTCCTTACCGTTCCCCTGCGCAGGTCGAGATAGCGATATTTCATTCTAAGCTCTTCTCCTCCATCCGTTTCGTCTTCAATCGTAAAAGGAGGTACTTTAGAACGGTTCAGGATGTTGATCGATTCAGCTTTGATCTCAATATCACCCGTAGGATTTTTCGGGTTTTTAGAAACCCTCTCTACTACCTCACCCTGTACCTGGATAACAAACTCCCTTCCAAGGCTCCTAGCCAGGTCAATTAGTCCTGGATCAGTTTCTCCTTCCTCAAGGATAATTTGTGTTATCCCATAGCGGTCACGAAGGTCGATCCAGATCAATCCACCCTTATCTCTGATTTTCTGAATCCATCCGCTTATGGTAACCGATTTTCCTTTGTCGTCAAGTCTGAGTTCACCACAGTTATGCGTTCGCCACATAGTATATATAATTTCAAGCTTTGAGCGCGCAAATCTAGGCAAAATTGAGGAAAGACTCATGTTCACGGGTAGGTCAAACGAGTGGGTTGGTTATATTTGTGCACGATTTTAGCAGCTTTTGGTAAAAAACCCGATTATGCAATTAACCCTTTCGTTTGTTTGTCTCCTTTTGAGTATTTCATTAAGCCTTGCGCAACCCATGCAAAAGGTGAAGTTGGCGGATGGAAATATAAAGCTCAAGGTTCCCAAGGATTTTTATCAGATGACACCGGAAGATATGGTCCTGAGGATTCCATCGGTCCGAAATCCACTGGCGGCGTATTCCAGTGTGGACAGGATGACTGATTTCAACGTAAAAGTCTCAGCGACCCAATGGCGAAAAACTGATACAGAAATTGCAAGCAGATTCTTTAAGGCGGGGATTTATAACCTATTTGATCGGGTGAAAATGATCGACGAGGGGGTAAAAACCATCAATAAGCAGAAATTCATTTATTTTGAGTTCGAATCATACCTGGCGGGCGACAACGATCAGCCTTCGGACAGGAAATACAATTACATTATGTACTTCCTGGGATTAGGGAGGACCCTTGTGTTCAGCTTTCGATGCCCGGAGCGTCAAAAAGAAGAATATATTCCTGTTGTTCCTGGTATTTTGAACAGCATTAAAATCAAGGGAATGTGATTGTATTCGATGACGAATATTTCATGAAGATGGCACTTCGCGAGGCGGAGGCTGCATTGGATGAGGGGGAGGTGCCCGTTGGTGCTGTTATGGTATCCGGACAGAAAGTCATCGCCAAGTCCCGAAATCAAACTGAACTCCTGAAAGACAGTACAGCGCATGCCGAGATGCTGGCCATTACCTCCGCTGCCAATCAAATTGGTTCTAAGTACCTCAAGGAATGCACTCTATACGTTACGCTTGAACCCTGTGTTATGTGTATTGGTGCCAGCTATTGGGCTCAGCTTGGGCGTATCGTTTATGGAGCTTCAGATGATAAACGAGGATACAAGCAAGCAGGTGAATATCTTAAACATCCTAAGACTGAAGTTTCAGGAGGGGTTCTCGCCAGTGAATCAGAGGAGTTGATTCATCGGTTTTTCGAGAGTGTCAGGCGTAAAAAGGGATACTGACCATAAATTCTCATTTTAACAAACCCTTCTACCTCATTACATGTTTATAATGTAACTTTGTATAATTAATAACCATCTAAGTAATAAAAATATGGCTTTTACATTACCAGATTTACCCTACGCATTTGATGCTCTTGAACCTCATATTGATGCGATGACTATGGAAATTCATCATGATAAGCATCATGCAGGCTACACCAGCAAATTAAATGCTGCAATCGAGGGGACTGATCTTGAAAACAAAAGTATTCTAGAGATTCTGAGTGGTCTCGATATGAACAATGGCGCTGTACGGAATAATGGTGGTGGGTACTACAACCACGACTTATTCTGGAAAGTGATGTCTCCCAACGGTGGAGGAAATCCTTCCGGGGAAGTAGCAGATGCTATAAACAATGCATATGGTTCATTCGATGGCTTCAAGGAGGCATTCTCCAACGCCGCAGCTACTCAATTCGGGTCCGGCTGGGCCTGGCTATGTGTTCACCCCGGTGGCAGGGTAGAAGTATGTTCTTCGGCTAACCAGGATAATCCGCTTATGCCCAATATTGGCTGTGGAGGAACGCCAATCCTTGGAATTGACGTATGGGAACACGCTTACTACCTGAAATATCAGAATAAGCGCCCCGACTATATCTCAGCTTTCTTCAACGTAATTAACTGGGAAGAAGTTGGCAGGAGATATTCCGAAGGCAAATAGAACCTTGAAACAGAATTTAACGGGATCCCCATGGGGTCCCTTTTTTTATGTCATGTCCCTCGGGTCAATGTACATAGGACTGTTTTCAAGTCTATGAACAACATCAGGCTCCACTGATGAATGTCTGAATATGATTTGGCCACCTTCATTCTTTCGAAAATTACCCAGGAGGCCTTTATTGACCTTGTTTAAGACTGAATGAATGGCTGAATCACTATCTGACCAGGATAGAATAAAGTGATGACTCAACTTATTACATATCGATTCGAATAGTTCGTCTAGCATCGATTCTGAGCCGTTTTCAACAAATATCTGGTCGACAGCGAGGAACTTAAAACGTTTCGGATCCAGGATCCTGCTAAAATAGGGGAGTCTGGGTAAAAGACGAATCATAGCCCAACCCCATAAGCCTGGTACGGAGGCGATCTTCCATTCAACGGGCAAAACCCGTACACCACACAGGGTATTACCATCATTTTCCAGGACATAATAATTCTCGCTGGAAATTCCATTTGAATTGTGCAGGGTATAGCTACTGTAATAATCATCAAGCTTATTACGGATTGTCGTGACTTCTTCCTGTTTGATACGGCGAACCCCGCTTGATTCCCTTGGATTTAGCCGGGTGAAAAGTGTCGTCGAAAGTGAACGCCTTGGAATAAATCCAAAAGCCTCGCACATGTGCCGGCTTCTTTCATTTTCCGTCTCAACAAAGGCAAAGAAACTGGCGGGATTCCCCTTGGACCTCAGAGAACCATGATGAAAGAGACTGTTGATCTCCCGCCTGATAATACCTTCTTTTTTTATGCGACCGGACTTTGGATTTACCGATTGAAAACCCGCTAAGAAGCTGAAATAGCGAATGTAATAGATCTCACCCAAATGACTTGGCTTCACGTAGGTATTCATAGTACCAATTAAGTTATCACCTCGAATTAGGGATAAGAAGTAAGACTCCTCCTGTTCTTGTAGCCTGTCCGCAATATCAGTCTGGAGGTACCTGAAGCCACCACTGGAGCCCCACAGGGTATTTTTCATCAGCTCTGTAAAACCATTTGGTGGTTCTGATGTTAATTGAAGAAATTTAGGCATTAATCCTTTTCTTTGAGCATTTTTCGCAGTTCCTGCAACTCATCTCGGAGCCTGGCTGCTTCAATGAATTCAAGGTCCATGGCGGCCTTTTCCATTCTCTTCCTGGTTTCGCTGATCATACCTTCAAGATCTTCCTTATTGGCATATTGGATTAATGGATCGGCTGCAACACTTACATGTTCCTCTTCGATATAGAATTTCGTACCCTTTTTGGAGTCAGCGACTTTGGTTTGTCCCAATATCTGCTCCTTGGACTTGGTAATTGTCATTGGAGTAATATCATTGTCGATATTATATTGTTGCTGGACCTTTCTGCGCCGGTTAGTCTCTTCAATGGCAAATTTCATACTGTCAGTTACGGTATCAGCGTACATAATTACCCTTCCATTTACATTCCTGGCAGCCCGACCAATTGTTTGAATTAATGATCGTTGATTCCTGAGAAATCCTTCCTTGTCTGCATCGAGTATGGCAACGAGAGATACCTCCGGAAGGTCCAGGCCTTCCCTCAGGAGATTCACACCTACTAAAACATCAAATATTCCTAGACGGAGTTCTCTCAGGATTTCAACCCGATCCAACGTATCCACTTCGGAATGGATGTACCGACATTTCACATTGGCCCTTTCCAGGAATTTGGTAAGTTCTTCTGCCATCCGTTTAGTCAGTGTCGTAACCAGAACACGCTCTTCTTTTTTAACACGTTCATCAATTTCCTCGAGGAGGTCATCTATTTGGCTTGTACTGGGTCTTATATCAATTTCCGGATCAAGTAGTCCCGTCGGCCGTATAATCTGTTCTACCACAACACCTTCTGATTGTCTGAGTTCATATTCACTGGGTGTGGCACTAACGTAAACTACCTGGTTGAGCAGGCCCTCGAATTCATTGAAGGTAAGAGGCCGGTTATCCAGGGCTGAAGGCAGCCTGAATCCATAGTCTACCAGGTTAATTTTCCTGGAGCGATCACCTCCCCACATAGCCCGAACCTGGGGTACAGTAACGTGACTTTCATCGATGATCATAAGGTAATCATCTGGGAAGTAGTCCAGCAGGCAAAAGGGCCTGGCACCGGCATCTCTCCGGTCGAAATAACGACTATAGTTTTCCACCCCCGAACAGTAACCCAATTCCCTGATCATTTCAAGGTCGAATTCAGTTCGTTCCTTCAATCGCTTAGCCTCGAGATGTCTTCTTTCAGTTTCGAAAAGACTGATTTGTGAGGTGAGGTCATCCTGTATCTCATGCAGGATGGTCGGAAGCATTTGTTTACCGGTTACGAATAAGTTGGCAGGGAATATGGTTATGGCATCTTCGGAAGAAATCTTTTTTCCGGTATTTGGTTCGATACGCTGAATTTCCTCTATTTCATCGTCCCAAAAGAATAACCGATAAGCAAAATCACCATAGGCTATAAATATATCTACCGTATCTCCCTTTACCCTGAAAGTTCCTCTTTTGAATTCTACCTGTGAACGGTTATAGAGAATATCGACAAGCCGGTGGAGGAGTCCATTCCGGCTGACTTTTTCCCCTTTCTGTACGGAGACCACATTTTTCCCGAATTCATCCGGATTACCAATACCATAGATGCAACTGACGGAGGCGACCACCACAATGTCGCGTCGCCCTGTCAATAGGGAAGATGAGGCACTGAGCCTTAATTTTTCGATTTCTTCGTTTATCGAAAGGTCTTTTTCAATATAGAGATTGCTGGTTGGTAAATAGGCCTCCGGCTGGTAATAGTCATAGTACGAGATAAAGTATTCTACTGCATTTTCGGGGAAGAACTTTTTAAATTCTCCATAAAGCTGGGCTGCCAGGGTTTTATTATGACTTAGGATAAGCGTGGGTTTATTTACCTGGGCGATCACATTGGCCATGGTAAAAGTCTTCCCCGTACCAGTGGCACCTAACAGAGTTTGAAACGGGATACCTTGGTCAATACCCTCTGTTATTTGTTCGATGGCCTGGGGCTGATCCCCGGTGGGTACATATTCACTGGTGAGTTTAAATTCCATTTATCGGTTCCAGATTTCCCAGGATTTCTCTGCTTGTAAGTGCAACATTTCCAATCCCCCCTTGGTTCTTGCTCCTCTGATAATACCTTCTTTCATGAATGAGGTGACTTCCGGGTTATAAACAAGATCGTATAGAAAGTGAAGTTTACTTATCTGGTCATATTCCAGGGGGGGCATGGAGTCAACTTCAGGAAATGTCCCCAAAGGTGTAGTATTTATAATAAGGCCAAACTCCATTAGATCTGTATTTTCAGCCAGGTCCTTGTAAGTATAATCTGACTTTCCTGTGCTGCGACTTACCTTCTTCCAATCTATTTTCAGATCGTCCAATACTGCTGTAACAGCACGAGAAGCTCCACCAGTGCCAAGGATAAGGGCCGTTGATACCGATTCATCTATCCAACCCAGTAGAGATTTACGGAAACCGTAATAGTCGCTATTAAATCCTGTTAATACCTCATCTATTTTAATGACATTGGCAGCACCTACCTTGATGGCACTCTCATCCAAATGGTCCAGCAGTGGAAGTACTTCAAGTTTGTAGGGTATAGTAACATTCAAGCCGTTCAAGTCCATTTCCATAACCCATTTTCGAAAACCATCTAATGATTCGAGCTCGTAAAGGTCATACTGACAATCATGAATTCCTTCCTTTTTGAACTTACTGTTAAAGTAATTTTTGCTGAATGAATAGCTCAGGCTTTTTCCTATGAGACCAAATTTTCTCATCGTTTAACTGCAGTTCTTTCGATAAGCAGTACCACAAAGACACCTGCCAATGCGAGCAGAATAGCAATAAAAGTAGGGGAGGTCAGTGAAGGGATAAACCATTCGTATCCGGTCACTACGGGTTCCTGATTGCGCAAAATCAGATTCCCCATTTCATCCAACAGGTAGTTTTCCCTTTTCCAGGGCCAGATGATCAACAGGGAACCAAGGATAAATCCCGTAAGGAGTGAGATGCTTTGATCGTGGAACCGATGCAGAAAAAATGAGATTACCCTTGACAGGATAAGAAAGCCGAGGATACTTCCCAAAAGCACAGGAATTAAGATGTCCAGTTGAGCATTTGGAACAGCGCGCAGCATGATCAACTGATAATTACCCATCAGGATGAGAACAAAAGACCCTGAAAGGCCGGGAAGGATCATGCTGGCCATGGCTACAACTCCACATAGTAATAGATATATAGTACTACTGTTTTCAGAGGCAGGATTCAGAAGTGCCAGGGATACGGCAACTCCAGTTCCTATAATAAACCATAACACGGTTATAAATGACCATTTTTTAATAGTCCTTCCAACTGAGTAGATCGATACAGCGATCAATCCAAAGAAAAACGACCATACATTGACCGGAAATTCGGCAAATAAATAATCCAGTAATTTTCCAAGACTGAAAAGGCTGGCCAGGATTCCAAGACCCAGAATAAATAGGAAAGAGAAGTTAATATGCCTGCCGAATTGTCTGAATTCAAGCTTGAATAAATACCTTAGAGCCTTAAGATCGATGGCCTTAAGAGAATCGATGAATTTCTCATAGATTCCTGTAATAAAGGCAATTGTGCCACCTGATACGCCAGGAATTACGTTTGCAGCACCCATAGCCATACCCTTAAGAAACAGGAGTATGCCGTACTTGATCAATCCTCAAATTTTAGAAAGTGAGAGAAAGTATCACCTCGTAAACCGAGTCTTATCGTTTCAAGTGATATCACTTCATTTGGGGCTATGTTACCCAGGTTTACATTAGTCCCCAGCAATTTGATGAACCAAACCTGCTGTGCTTTTTGCGGGGCCTCCCAGATAATCTTTTCGAATGGTATTTTTGTCAGGATCTCCTGGACAAGTCCAGAACGAACTTCACCTGTCGATCGAAACAGCCCTACATTTCCTCCTTCCCGAGCTTCACCAATCACTTTCCAGGCACCTGCATCAAGCTCGGCCTGCATGAGACTGATCCACTGATAAGGGGGGATGATCTTTTCGGCGTCCTTTGAACCCACTTCGGATAATACAGTCACCTGTTCGGATAGTTTACTGATATAGTGGCACTTCTGGTCATGATCCAATTCAATTGACCCATCTGATACCTCTGCATATTCTAGTCCGTATTTATCAAGAATCTTCCGGTAGTCCTCGAATTGGTCACGAACAATAAATGCCTCAAATAGGGTGCCGCCAAAATATACCGGTATACCCGCTTCACTATATATCTTCAGTTTTTGCTTTAATATTGGAGTGACATAAGACGTGCCCCAACCGAGTTTAACTATGTCCACGTGGTCTCCGCTTGTCTCCAGGAAATCCTCGACTTCCCGGGTACTTAGACCCTTGTCCATCACCATTGTAAAGCCATATTGCCTGGGCTTATTAGTCCGCTCAGGTATTTGAGATAACGCGTAATTCATTAAAGCTTACTTATTTCTGTATTGATTAATAATTTTATAGAGTGCCTTTTGCATCTCCAGATCGGGGAAGAAGTCGAAAAGTACCACGTGTTTCTCAAAATCCAAAATCAACCCATTCTCGAGATAATTGAAAGCTTCCTTGTAGTCACCGATATCGAGCAGGTATGCAGAGCAACGGTAGATCATATCAGCATTATCAGGAAGTTCTTCTAACCCTTCAAGCAATAAAGACAATGCTTTGTTCGTATCTCCCTGTTCGTAATAAATCATTGACCAATCAAGCCAGATAAAAGGATTATGAGGTTTTAACCTGGCAGCTTCTTCCCAAGCGTCAAGACTGGAAACTACATTTCCTACCATATATTCGGTTTCAGCTATCACTTTCCAGTATTGCGCATTATTCTGATCGATTTTCAATGCCTTATTGAAAAAATGCAAAGCCTGATAGCCCTTTTCCAATTCGACAAGGCATTTTCCACCTCTGAACCATGCTTCATGATAAAAATTGTCAAGCTTGGCCGCTTTCTGGAAGTATTTTAAGCCCAGTTCATACTGGTCCATCTTTTCGTATGCAACTCCTATGTTGAAATAAGTTTCTGGGCTGACTCCTTCGAGTTCCTGCGTCTTGCGAAATACTTCAAGCGCCTTAGTGTATTCCTTCATGGATATATAGGTATTACCCATGTTGAAATAGGCACTGCTGAATTCAGGGTTTATTATTGTGGCGTATTCATAAGCATCTATCGCATCCTGGTACCGGCCAAGCTTATTATATACTATCCCTAAATTATACCAGGCAGATTGCGAATAGGGATCTGCATCTATAAACTGGTTGTAAAAAGAGATACTCTTGTCCAGTTCTCCGGTCAGATCCAGGGTATAAGCCAATTCATAAAGTGCATCTTCATTATTGATATTGATTTCAATGGCCCTTTTGAAATGCTCTATCGCCTCATCGAGTTGATCAATATTCTGCAATGCGACTCCCAGGTTATAATGCACCTCATCCTTTCTGTTACTGATGGGCAACAATTTTTCATATGCTTCAATAGCTTGCTCATATTCCCCCATCATGGAATAACAGGATCCGATAAGGTCGGCAATTTCCTCATCCCCCGGATATAACGGCTCCAGGGTATTGAGCAAATCAATACTTGCGTCGAGCTGGTTATTATCCATGAGTGTATTTACCAATAATAAGCTAATATCAAGCGAATAGGGATGTTGATCGTGGGCCACTTCGGCAGCCTTTAACGCTTTCATCGTATCCGCATTATCGAGGTAATGTTCTACGATGTTGATGAGGGATTCTTCCTGGTAGAATTCGAGTTCGTTATTTTTTAACTGCTCCTCAAATCTTAATACTAATTCATTTTTCTCCCTGCGCTTCTTAGATTCGGCCATGTAGTTGTTAGTTTAACCAAGATAGGTATTTATTCTATTTAAGGGAATAGCCGCTATCTAATAATTCGCGGCTTACCCAGCGTACAGATTCATCGAGATTTCTGAATGAAAATCCGAACTCATTTTTAACCTTTGAATTGTCATAGGTTACTTTACGCATGGAATTTCTGGCAGTTTCCCGTGTAATTAGAGGAGAATTACCGGTCACAAAAGAATAGACCTTTGCAAAGAGTACCGTAAGGTTTACCACCATGCGGTTAACCTTAATATGTGGAGGTTTTTTACTCAATTCCCTGGCAATAATCTCAAAAAATTCTTTGTATGTGGCACTTCCTGAACTCACGATATAGCGCTCGTCGGTTCCGGGTTTATCGATGGCCTTTATCAGGAGTTCAACAAGGTCCCTGATGTCAACGTAATTTACGAAACCCTCCGTATAGAACTTCTTCTCATCAAATACATATTTAAAGAGCCTCGTACTACTTTTCTCCCAATTTCCCGGTCCCAGGATAATTGATGGATTGAAACAATGTACCTCGAGGCCTTCTGCCGATCCCCTGAAAACTTCCAACTCAGCCTGGTACTTCGACCGCCCGTAGTCAGTCGGGGTCTGACTGCCCGGCCACTTGACACTTTCATCCGTCCGGGTAGCCTTCCCGTCTTTCGAAATTGCGGCTACGCTCGATAAATGGATAAATTTATTTACATCATGCACCAGGGATGTATTGACAAGGTTCCTGGTCCCATTAACATTGACCTGATACATTGCTTTTTTCATCCTTGGATCAAAGGATATAATTGCAGCACAATGTATAACTGTTTCAACTCCTCGGAGAATCTCAAAAAGGCCTGTCTCATCCAGAATATCTCCCTCAATAAGGTGTTCTGCAGGAATATCATCAATGAGTTCGAGATTGCTTCCTTTTCGAACCAGGGCCTTGAAAGGAATATTCCTTGTTAATAATTCACGGCATAAATGGCTTCCTACCAAACCGTTCGCTCCTGTCACTAATATCATTAAGGCTCTATGCTATGATTAATTAATGCCAAATTTACTGCTTTTGTAAAGTATTTTGACTGTCTGACCTTCCTAATTATTTCCAGGTGCTGACTATTGTGACAATCTGATCCCAGAAGATGGACCATTTCTTTATCTATGAGCCGTTGTGCCAACAATTGTGAAGGTTTTCCATAATAACCTCCCAGTGAATTGATATTGATTTGGAGGAAACATCCTCGCTCCAGGAGGTCTTCTATATCCTGGAAATTCTTAAAGTAATAGGAATACCTTTCCACGTGAGCAAGAACCGGAATCTTCCCTGACGATCTGAGAAGAAATACAGCTTCTTTAAGGAATGGACTTTCACTCATGAAAGACATTTCAAATAGCAAATGGTTATCGTGAAATGTCATCAATTCCTGCTTGTTCTTCAGTTTATCCAGGAAAAATTCATCCAGGTAATATTCTGCGGCAGCCTCAAGGGTTATATCAATTTTTCTTTTCACAAGCTCACCTCTTGTTTCATCGAGTTTTTGCCTGATCAGTTCTGGAGTATTTGGATAGTAATCCTGCATGATATGAGGAGTTGTTATCAGCTTCCTGTAACCCATTTCATAGAATTCCTCAATCATGGACATGCTCTCATTCAAATCCCTGGCGCCATCATCAATTCCCGGCAACAGGTGGGAATGTACATCGGTTAAAAGGATTGGAAGTTGGGAAGTGGATGAGGTATTTTTCAGGAAATCGAATATTCCCATCAGGAGGATGTTTTATCTGTATAGTATCCTTTTGTATACCCGTAGTCACCGCCTGTTTCATGACTGTTAAACATGAGACCGATTTTGGTATCTACCATTTTCAGGTTGCGCAATGTAGACTTCACATCTTTCTTTCTAGTATAACCGTATCTCACAACCAATAGTGCGAGGTCTGATTCCTTCATGGCGAGTATCCCATCCGTCACGAGCCCAATAGGGGGGGTATCCATAATAATGAAGTCGTAACTGCTTTTCAGCTTCTTAATCAACTCCCTGAAGCCGCCATTTGAGATTAATTCAGATGGATTTGGCGGAATAGGCCCGGAAGGTATGTAATGGAGATTGGATAATGTACTTTCCACAATACTATTTTCGACGGAAGTCTGATTAATCAAAAGCGTACTGATTCCCGTTTCATTGTCACCTTTGCCAAAGGTTGTATGTATGGTTGGTTTTCGCATATCGAGGTCAATCAGGCATACCTTTTTATTAGAGGCTGCGAGGATTGCAGAGATGTTAGACGCTATAAAAGATTTACCTTCACCCGCCACACTGCTACTTATCGAAAGCACCTGGGATTTATTCTCCGGCACTATAAACTGTATATTGGTTCGGGTAGTTCGCAAGGCCTCACTCACGCCCGATTTTGGATGTTGGTCACTAACGAGAGATCCATCCGAATTCTTATGACGTGTACGGGGAATGTTCCCAATAACCGGATAGGGGAGAAGCTCCTCCATTTCCTCCACGGAATTAATCTTGTCTTCAATTACATAGAGGGCTGTGATCAGGAAGAAGCAGGCGATTACGCCGGAGATCACCCCGCCGGATTGCACGACCATTTTATTCGGAGATACGGGAGTTGGCGAGATTTTAGCCGGTTCAAGTACGGTAAAATTAGGAGTGATCCCGGCTACGGCAATTTCAAACTCAGCTTTACTCTGCATTAGAGAGAGATAGAACTCCTCGTAGAGCTTGTAGAACCTCTGTTTTTTGTTGAATTCAGTTGTTTTCCCCGGGATTTGAGTAAATGATCGCTCGAGTTGCTTTTTCTTATCGTCTGTATTCTTCAGAGTTACATTCAAATTTTCATTGTATTCAACCAAAAGCTCCTTTACTGCCGAAGCCATGGTGTTGATCTCCTTGTCTTTTGATTGAATAGTAAAAGTAGATTCCTTGTAGGATATCCCCAGTCTTTCCCTTTCAATCCTCTGGTTGTTCAGATTGCTGATATTGTTATTGATCTCTTCAGGAAGCAATCGACTGGGAGAGAGAATCGTATTACTGTCGACCTTGCTTATCAACTCACTTGCAATATTGATCCTGCGGCTGATCTCGTATTGCTGTGAGTCCAGGACGTTAATTTGCCTGACGGTTGTTTTAAGGTCTGCATCGAGATCATTGGTCCTGTTCTCAATGGTGAAATCTTCGAAATAATTCTCGAACTCAGATAAGTCAGATTCTATATTCTCCAGCTGATGGTTTATCCAGTCAATTTTGTTCCTGTTCGCCCGGCTTTTCTCTTCTTGCGTATAATTAATGTAAATCTCGTTGATCGTATTGACAATATCCCTCGCTTTTACAGGGTTATAATCAGAGAAAGAGATTTTTAGGGTATTGGCCTTCAGGTTCAGCAAACTCACATTAAGATTGGCATCAAGGTAATCCTGAAGTGATTCCCGGCTGTTTATTATCACCACGAACTTGTGTTGAGTCAGATCAATATTGCTGGGGTTTGTATTGACCGAAAAAGAAAGATTTTCATCCTCAACCTGATCTGAAATGTGGTAAATTTCAGATTCAGATTGGTTCTCTAGGTAAAAGACAAAGGTTTCGGGGCTTTTGAATTCAAAAAATATTTTTTGGTCAATAATAAAAGGGTTATTAATGGTGTATTCAATTTCAAATGGTGAAGAAGGGTATTTCTCCTCCATTAGAATGCGGCCCTGGGTATAATAGCTTACAGAAAGGTCCAATGTATCCAGCACCTTCTGAAAGAACAGCCTTGATTTGATTAATTCAATTTCCCCTGAAAGGATACCCAAATTTTTATCTTCTATCAGGGTGCCGATTCCAAATTCGGTGGCATCGGACTCCACATCAAGTTTAATTTCGGAGGTAGCCTGGTAAACAGGTTTTGTCCAGCGAATGTACAGGTAAGCCAGGGTATTGGTGGCAAATAAAATAGCGATCAACCATATCCAGTATTTGCTGAACAACCAGCGAATCTTTCTTAAGCTGACCTTTTCCGCTCCTTCCAATATTACATCCCTATTTCCTTCATTTCCTATCATCGGGTCGCGGAAATTATTAGGGCCGTAATTGACGACAGAGCCGTAATCAGGCTGATTATTGGTGAAACATCTCTCAGTTTTTCCCCGAATCCCGGAGGCATTGGTTCTACATAGATGACATCTCCAGGAAGGATTCTGATATTGGCCAGGGAGGCATTGCTGATATCATTGAGGTTTATCTCCACCAGTTCATCATTGCGGAGCAGCCTGATATTGGTGGCATTCCCAGGAGTCTCAAACTCAGACATGGCCATAGCTTCAGCCAGGCTGACATCTTCATTATTAAGTGGGATCACCTTTCCTTGCCCCGAGGTCAGGATTACTGCTCTTTTATTCTTAAACCGAACCTGAACGTAAGGCTGATCATATTTTGAGCTGAAGTGCTCGGTGATTTTAGACTCCGCCTGATCAATGGTTAATCCACCCAACTCTACCACACCAACCATAGGAAGATTAACTTGTCCGGAATCATTTACACGGTAGGTAAAATCTTCATATTCTCCCGGGTTGGCACTTCCGGATGCCGCGCTAAATACGGGGTCGATAAGCACTTCCCCGGCATTACTTACGATCAAAACTTCAAGTAGGTCATACTTCCTGATTACATAAGATGCTTCTGCAGTTCGAACTGCCGATTCGATTCCATTTTCAGAAGTATCAAATAAGATGTGTTCCCTGGATACGGCACACCCAGAAATTATTACTATGACTAATAGAAATGTTACTTCTCTCATTTTCCTTCCCGAAAATCTTTAAAAGTAGGCAATATCCTATCTTTTTCAGAAATAATAGGGTCTTTAATTTCCCAATCGATCCCCAATTCAGGATCATCCCACCGTATACCCTTTTCGTGCTCCCGGTTGTAGAAGTTATCACACATATAATGAAAGACCGTATCAGTCAAGGCAGAAAAACCATGTGCAAAGCCGCGGGGTACAATGAGGATTTTACCATTTTGATCACTGAGAATGCACTTATGGTGCTTTCCATACGTTGGCGAACCAGGGCGTAAATCCACAACAATATCCAATACCTCCCCAGATATCACCCTTACATACTTGGCTTGTTCATGGGGTGCCACCTGGAGATGTAAACCTCTTATGACATTCTTTTTGGAGAAGGATTGATTTGCCTGGACACATTTAAAATTCAATCCTAGTTTCTCAAGACTCCTCTCGTGAAATTCCTCAAAGAAATATCCCCGGTCATCTTTAAAAACATCTGGCTGGAGTTCCACTAAACCATCAATCGCAGTGGTCGTTAATTGCATTGCACAAAAATAAAGATTGTAAGTTGATAAGGAAGAAAGTCCCTAAATGGATTTCAGGGCTTTTCTGTAGCCATCGATAACGAAACGTTCATCGAAATTTTCTTCCATTCTCTTACGGCCGTTTATTCCCATTTGATCTCTTTGGTCTTTTGGAAGAAGGTACATTTCTTCAAATGCCCGTGCCAGGTCTTGTGGGTCTTTTTTGGAGCAGAGCAATCCATTTTTGCCATCTACTACCACCGAGTTACATCCGGGAGTATTGGTTGTTATTAAAGGTTTTTCCATGCTTGCCGCTTCGAGAAGGGTCCGGGGCGTCCCTTCGCGGTAACTGGGAAGCACCACGCAATCTGATTCACCAATCACTCTTTTTACGTCGTCAGTCGTACCCAGGTATTCAATAATTCCTGCTTCAGCCCATTGGTCGACCATCTCTGGGGGAATACCATGTTTATGACAAGGATCCTTTTGTCCGAGTAGTTGAAACCTTAATTCGGGGTATTTTTGCCTCAAAAGTTTAATTGCAGCAATGTATTCATAGATACCCTTATCCCTGATAATTCTTGAAACAAGCAAGAAGGTAAAGGGCTGATTGGTTTTTGAAGACACGGGGTTGAATTGGGCGATATCTATTCCCGACCCCGGAATGATATCTGTTTTTTCAGGATCAACTATACCGCTTTTCTCAAAGAGGGTGCAATCCTCCCAGTTCTGAAAAAATACCTTGTTGGAAAATCTAAAACTGATTTTATACAATAAACTGACTATTCGGGTTACGAATCCCTTTTTAATAAATGCTGTGCCAAGACCACATACGTTGTTGATCACGGGCTTCCTCAGCAAAGCTGCAGCCAGGGTCCCATATATATTGGGCTTTACAGTGAAATGTAGAATTACATCCGGTTTAGTCCTCTTATATAACCTCAACAATTCGAAAATCAGTGAGAGGTCTTTTATCGGGTTAATTCCACGGCTATCCATACTGATAGGATGGTAGTCGCAACCCATTTCAATCAACTTATCGGAATAGTTATCTTTGGGTGCAATAGCAACGACCTCATGGCCTTCATTTATAAAGCTTTTTATAAGACCTTTCCTGAAATTGTAAATATTCCAGGAGGTGTTTAGAACTATTGCGATTTTCATGATTTTATTACATCCCGAAAATGTAAAAAATTATTTGTGATGGTTGATTGTTTATTGATTCGGGAATTATCCCCAAAGTAACCAATAATATTTGAATTTAATAAGTTCCCATTTAAGTGTTTGAAGAAAAAAATTTACAAAAAGGCGAAAAAACTGTCCTTATTGGTGTTTATAAAGACACTTTGGATAAAGAAATTGCATTGGAACATATGGCTGAGCTCAGCTTTCTTGCCAGGACACTCGGCCTAAAAGAAGAGAAGAGGTTCCTGCAAAGAATGTCAAACCCCCACCCTAAAACTTACATTGGCAAAGGTAAAGTAGAGGAAATCAATGAATATGTACAGGCTTCAGGGGCTGATGTGGTCATATTTGATGATGATCTTTCCCCTTCCCAATTAAAAAATCTTGAAAAGGCCTTTAACTGCAGAATTTATGACAGGAGCCTGCTTATTCTCGATATCTTTCTTGTAAGGGCAAAAACCTCGCGAGCAAAGGCGCAAGTTGAGTTGGCAAGGTATCAATACTTGCTGCCGCGGCTTACCCGGATGTGGACTCACCTGGAAAGACAGAGGGGAGGTACCGGGACAAGGGGAGGTGCCGGGGAAAAGGAAATTGAGACAGACCGTCGTATACTCAGGGATCAGATTGCCAAGCTCAAAACCAAGCTTGAGAAAATTGATAAACAAATGAAGACCCAGCGGAAGTCAAGGGGTGGAATTGTTCGTGTTTCATTAGTTGGGTATACGAACGTTGGAAAGAGCACCCTTATGAACCTGATGTCAAAATCTTCAGTGAAAGCAGAGGATAAACTTTTTGCCACGGTCGATTCTACTGTCAGGAAGGTATATTATGATGGAATTCCCTTTCTGCTGAGCGATACTGTGGGATTCATAAGGAAGTTGCCGCACCACCTTATAGAATCTTTCAAGTCTACTCTTGACGAGATCATTGAGGCTGATATCCTGATTCATGTAGTAGACCTGAGTCATCCCAATCATAATTCCCAAATGGAAGTTGTTGATGAAACACTCAAAGACCTTGAAGCTTCTGGAAAGCCGGTGCTGCTCGTATATAATAAGTCAGATAAGGTTGACAGGGAAGACATACCCCATGTGGGGAATGATGATAGCCAGGTCTGCATTTCAGCGGGTAAAAAGATCAATATAGATGAGTTCAAGACCAAACTCATGAAAATGGTCGAACGGGAGCATTACAGGATTTATCCCAATTATCTCAGGCCTGAGATTTATTGATTAATTGCTAACTTCCCGGATGGCCGACGAACGATTGTCAAGGAAGGGATATTGGAGGACCAACCTCAAATATCTGGCAATACTGTTAAGTGTCTGGTTTTTTACATCCTACGGATTGGGAATACTGCTGGTGGAACCACTGAATCAGGTTAAGATCGGCGGGTTTCCGTTGGGATTCTGGTTTGCCCAACAAGGGTCAATTTATGTCTTTGTGATCCTGATTTTCATTTATGTCTGGTTGATGAACCGGCTGGATAAAAAGTATCAACAAGAAGAATAATGGATATCCAGGCATGGACTTTCTTGATCGTGGGGATCACTTTTGCGCTTTACATAGGGGTAGCTATTTGGTCGCGAGTGGGTTCAACACGCGATTTCTACGTGGCCGGAGGAGGAGTATCACCTCTCGCCAATGGAATGGCCACTGCTGCTGACTGGATGTCTGCAGCCTCATTTATTTCAATGGCCGGCCTGATCTCCTTTATGGGATATGATGGAGCACAATACCTGATGGGATGGACCGGGGGTTATGTACTACTCGCACTGCTTCTAGCACCTTACCTGAGGAAATTCGGGAAATTTACAGTCCCGGATTTTATAGGTGAACGTTATTACAGCCAAACGGCAAGGCTTGTGGCTGTTGTATGTGCACTTTTTGTTTCTTTCACCTATGTAGTGGGGCAAATGAAGGGAGTGGGTATTGCGTTCAGCCGATTCCTTGAAGTTGATCTTGCCACCGGGGTCATTATTGGAGTGGGCATCGTATTTATTTATGCAGTATTGGGAGGGATGAAGGGAATCACCTATACCCAGGTAGTTCAATATTGCGTACTGATTTTTGCCTTCCTGGTGCCCGCCATATTCATTTCAATCCTGTTAGTGGACAATCCCGTACCCCAAGTGGGATTCGGAGGAAAAACAGCAGAAAATATTTATCTACTGGACAAACTGAATCAATTGCACGGGGAACTGGGCTTTGCGGAATATACTTCGGGAGTTAAACCCAAAATTGATGTATTCTTTATCACTGCCGCCCTGATGCTGGGCACAGCGGGGCTTCCCCATGTGATCGTGAGGTTTTTTACTGTTCCCAAGGTAAAGGATGCCAGGATATCTGCGGGCTATGCATTGTTTTTCATCGCTATCCTCTACACAACTGCCCCTGCTGTAGCGGCTTTTGCCAGGACCAATCTCCTTGAAACGGTGAATAACCGCGAGATTTCAGATTTACCACCATGGTTTGATAATTGGCAGACTACCGGGTTACTGAGATTTGAAGACAAAAACGGGGACGGACGTGTCCAGTATTATAACGACCTGAACCAGGAGTTTTCCGAGACTGCCGAAAATAATGGTTGGTCAGGCAACGAGCTGAGTGTTGATAATGATATCATGGTCCTGGCAAATCCGGAGATTGCGGGATTGCCAAGTTGGGTGATAGCACTGGTAGTGGCAGGAGGGCTTGCTGCAGCCTTATCAACTGCAGCCGGACTGCTTCTGGTGATCAGCACTTCGATTTCACATGATCTGTTAAAAAATAACTTGATGCCAAATATCTCCGAAAAGGGCGAATTGAGGGCAGCGAGAATAGCGATTGCGTTCGCAGTCATAATTGCAGGATGGGCCGGGATAAATCCACCCGGATTTGTAGCCCAGGTAGTGGCACTCGCCTTTGGTCTGGCAGCCAGTTCATTTTTTCCGGCTATTGTAATGGGTATTTTTTACAAGGGCATGAATAAACAAGGGGCTATTGCAGGCATGATTACGGGGATCCTCTTCACATCGGTCTATATCTGGTATTTTAAACCTGCCCTGGGTGGTCCGGGACACCCCGAGGATTATTGGTTTGGGATCAGCCCAGAAGGAATAGGGACGCTGGGGATGATCATTAATTTTGCAGTGGCTCTCACCGTTCGGGCCTTTACATCAGCACCACCCCATGAAGTACGTGAACTTACTGAGAGTATTCGGTATCCCTCTATGGATAAAAAGGAAGAGTCCTACAGTGAATTCCACTAAGCCTACAAACCGAGATCATTCTTAAGGTCTTCCATCTTCATCAGCAGGGATTGTTTTGTTTTCTCGAAATCTCCTGCAGAAGGTAGAGTAGTTTTTACCCCAAAATAGAACTTGATCTTTGGCTCCGTGCCTGAAGGCCGTGCACTGACCTTGGTTCCATCCTCGGTTAAAAATTGAAGTACATTGGATGAAGGAAAATCAATGGATTCTGAAGTGCCACTCTCAAGGTCAGTACTTTTACCCGACTGGTAATCGATTAATTTCACTACCCTGGAACCCGCTAGTTGTTTTGGAGGATTCTCCCGGTACTGCCTCATCATTTCGATGATCTCGTCCGCACCTTTCTTACCTTTTTTCGTAATTGAAATAAGTGATTCCAGGTAAAATCCGTGTGAAATGTAAAGCTCGATGAGTTGGCTGAACAGGGATTTTCCCTGGTCTTTTGCCGAAGCGGTCATCTCTGCAATAATTGCGCAGGCTGATATGGCATCCTTATCCCTTACCTCGTCCCCGATCAGGTATCCATAACTCTCTTCTCCACCTCCAATAAAATTCATCTTCCCCTCTAATTCCTGAATGAGGGTCGCAATGTATTTGAAACCAGTGAGGGTATCGTAGCATGGCACACCGTAGTGAGAAGCCAATTCCTTGATAAGTTCAGTAGTAACAATGGTTTTTACTACAAATTCCTGTCCCTTGAGTTTGCCCGTCGAATTCCACATTTCTAACAGGTAGTTGACAAGTAATGCGCCTGTCTGGTTACCATTGAGTAATTCGAACTCACCATTGAGATTTTTAGTGGCAATACCCACCCGGTCCGAATCGGGATCGGTGGCCATAATGAGATCCGCATCAATTTCGCGCGCTTTTTCAAGCGCAATTTTCATTGCTTCAGATTCCTCTGGGTTTGGATATACGACGGTAGGAAAATTCCCGTCAGGTATACTCTGTTCTTCCACTATATGAATATTCTCGAACCCTAGTTTTCGCAGCGCAGCGGGTACCAGTTCAACACCCGTCCCGTGAATAGGGGAGTAGACGATCTTCAGGTCTTTTTGCCTTTCTATGGCTGAGGGGTCAAGTGACAGACCTTTGATCATATTGAGATAGAGTTCGTCTACTTCTTTTCCTACTGATTTAATGAGTTTGGGCTTTCCCTCAAAGTCCAGCTTACCAAAATCAGTAATCGCATTTACTTCGGTGATTATATTTTTGTCATGAGGTGGCGTGATTTGCGCTCCGTCTGTCCAGTAAGCTTTAAAACCATTATACTCCTTTGGATTGTGTGAAGCGGTGATCACCACCCCGCTTTTGCATCCAAAATGACGTATGGCAAATGATAGCTCAGGAGTGGGTCGTAGATCCTCGAAGAGATAGACCCCGATATCATTGGCGCTGAAAATACTGGCACATACTTCTGCGAAAAATCGGCTGTTGTTTCGGCTGTCATGGGCGATGGCTACGGATATGTCATCAGAAAAAGTCTTCTTCAGGTAATTGGCCAGGCCTTGTGTTGCGCGTCCTATGGTATACTTGTTCATCCGATTGGAGCCAATACCCATTATTCCCCGGAGCCCCCCCGTACCAAATTCAAGATCTTTGTAGAATGAATCCACAAGTTCATCACCACCCTCATTTAAGAGTTTCTCAATTTGATTTTTTGAATCCTTGTCAAGATCTGAGTTTAGCCAAGCCCTGGCCTTATCTGCTACTTCTCCGGTCATGATTTATTTGTTATTGAAAGAGTTTATTTGACTAAATCGAATGTAATCTGAAAGTATATCTAATTTTTATTATTTCAGAACAGAAGTTTCTAATTTTACCCCGAAACGAACGCAAATATAATATCAGGCATGACCGATGTAAAGAAAATGGACGAGAGTGTCCAGGAGTTGATCAAGGTGAAGAACGAGTTAAGTGGACTTGATTACAATGACGAAAGGTATGATGAGGTGGAAGAGAAGCTTCACGACCTCGAAGATAACTTTGTTGAAAAGTTTGGTGACTTCCTCGAGGAAGTTCTGCATAACGTCCACGATGAGTATTGTCCTGATAATGATGTGCTCCTTCCTATTGCCTATCTGGCCAAGGAATACAGCATTTCAAGTGATAATCAATATGATGTGGCACCGAACTCGGGGGTTTTCGTTGATGCCGATGACTATCCCGGTAAGAACACCAGGCTCGTTTTAATTCCCAATCCCCTGAGGATTGTGATGAATATCGATAAGGAGAACAGGGAAACCCTCTGGACTGCAGGGTAGGTCAGGAATCTATACCCCTGTGATATCTCATGATGATATTGGGGTCTGATAATAAGCTTACATCTGCCTCTTCCTTACCCTCGTAATCGATTTGTGACAGCACGTAACGGATGCTTTCGAGTCTTGCTGCGCGTTTTTCATTCCCTTTTACAATGATCCAGGGACTAAAGGTTGTATGCGTCTTGCTGAACATCCTGTTCTTGTATTTGCTGTATTCTTCGAAAAGGGCCTGGGCTTTGGCATCTACAGAGCTGTGCTTCCAATTCTTGAGGGGATTTGATTTCCTTTCAGTAAAGCGTTCGAGCTGAATCTCCTTTGAAACAGAATACCAGAACTTAATGAGCAGTATTCCATCTTCATACAACATATGTTCAAATTCTGGCACCTGTCGCATGAACTGCTTGTATTGTTTAACGGTACAAAACCCGTTTACAGGCTCAACTACTGCCCGATTGTACCAGCTCCTGTCAAAAAATACGATCTGACCCGGATTTGGAAGCTGGTTCACATACCGTTGAAAGTACCATTGGCCTTTTTCAATTTCCGTGGGCTTCGGGAGTGCCACTACCCTCATGGCTCTTGGGTTGAGGTATTCGGTAAATCTCTTTATAGCTCCACCTTTGCCGGAAGCATCCCTTCCTTCGAATATCACCACAACACGGTTATCGGTATCCTGTATCCACCGCTGCATTTTTACCAATTCAATCTGAAGTTTCTTTAGCTCAGATTTGTACTCCTTGCTGTTATCCCAGAGTCTGGTAATTGTACTAAGCCCTTCCTCTTTCTCGAGTTTTTTCAGTGTGGATTGCTCCTCGATCAAGTGCTCTTTCTTTATCCCCTTCGGTTCTGCCATAGATATAAAATGCTTAAAACATTGCAAAGAACGCTTATTTTGACCGTAACAGCAAATGTAGGTCGCTAATGATTATATAATTAATTATGTAATTATTTATGTAATTATTTATACAATTAATCATGTAATTAATTACATAATTATTTAGTTGATGCCCCCGGTAAAGACCGTAACTCCCTGACCGGGAAGAACTGCCCTTACCTGGTCGTCATACATGGCTTCACAGCTGACTGCTGGCAGATAGTATTCGCCTGAGAAACTCGCATTGAGTAATACCTTAAAGGTCTTGGACTTTCCACGATTCAGGTCAAAATATGTGTACACCCTATCATCGCGTATATCCTGGTACGTGAATGCATCTCCGGGCTGAACGTTTTCCATATCATTCAACCTGGTATTGGTTATTTCCCAACCGCTTGGAAAAATTTGGGTAATTGCGAGGTTCTCATAATTGCCGGTAAGTCCACTGTGTCTTACGGTAACTTCGGCCGTAAACTCTGTCCCTTGCTGCATACTACCAATATCAATTGGCAAGCCATCCTTATTCTTATACACCAGGCTCATCGTTAGGCCACTCTGAATTCTTTTCTCTGTTCCCCTGAGGGGTGAACCCAATGTTACTACTCTTGCATAAATAAGTCCGGATCCCTTGTTTAAAATCGATACCTGGCCATTGGGTTTTTGAGAAAGGTCCAGTGGGACCTGGACGACCGGTAGTTCCGTTTGTGCATTCCGGGTTGCTTGATCAATGCTGTAATCAAATACGAGGTTTTTATTTGCCGAGTTCGTGCCTGCAAATTTTCCGATAGCAATCAGGGAATAGGCAGTAGCCTGGGTGGACAGCCACATTTTTGAACTTAACTCAGAGGACAATTCCTTTAACAGTCCCGCGCCTTGCGTAAACCTCTCCATCAGGGCCAGTGTTTCAAGTATCATGGCCCTGTCTCGGGTTGCGTTGCCAAAGGTATTTCCCTGTTCCTTGTAAGCAACTATGTTCGTAGTTATTCCATTAACCAGTTGCTCAGCGGCATCTTTCTGGCCAATAATAGCATAAGCCGCAGCGAGCCTCCAGGCACCTTGTTCCGTCAGCTCACCACTTTCCCTCAGCCGATTCATCGCACCCGTTTCGGGTGTTCCATTTAATGCCAGTGTATATAACCTATAGGATTGAATTAAATCTGAACGTCGGTTGGAAGGACTTCGCTTCCATTGGGAGGCCGCTCGGGACTGATACCTTTTCCAGGACCTAATCAGGGAATTAGGGACATCATAGCCTTTTTTACGAGCCTCGAGCAGGAAATGCCCCGCATAATTAGTACCCCATTCATTGACATCATTGTTACCGGGCCAATAGCTAAATCCTCCACTGTTATTTTGAAACTGACCGAGTTTCTGAATCCCTTGCTTCACATTATTTTCAATTTCTGATTCTTTTTCCGGGGTTAGTTCCATTACCTCAGAGAGAAATAATTGCGGGAAAACTGCTGAAGTAGTTTGTTCGATACATCCGTGAGGAAAACGAATGAGGTATTGCAGCCTTCGACTAAGGTCAACAGGAGGAATATTACTCACTTCGATATATCCCGAGTTGGTCCCGGGGATTCCAGGTGCGCTGAAATCCGTCTTCCATGTACTCCCAGCTTCAATGATGGACTCTGCAAGGACCGTTGTTGGTGGGTTCGGGTTCCTCACCTGTATTTCTATTTCTTCCTCGGCAATGTGGGACTTGCTCCGGGCTGTGATCTTGATTTTTCCAATTCCCAGTTCTTCTGCCACTTTGTATTCAAAATTGACTACCTGGTCCCCTGGAGCAGAAAATCGTGCAGATTTCGAAGAAGTATTCACCGGGATCAGTAAGTCATTGGATTCAATCTCAACTGTTACATTTTTTACGCCGGCATCCATTGCAAAAACGTTGACCGGCAATGTAAACTGTTCGCCAGGCCCAAGTACTCGTGGAAGTGTACTCAGGATCATGACTGGTTGCCTAACCGGTGTGGAAACCTCAGTGTTTCCATAGGCTCCTTCATTACCAGCCACAAGCATTGTTTTAACAGATCCGACATATTGGGGCATGATAAAGCTATGAGTAACCTCTTCGTTGCTTTCAAGAGTGTAGGGTCCCATATATTGGACTACCGGCTTAAATCGATTGGCCTCCGAGTCTTTGTTCTCAGTATCCAAATCGCCGTCGCCACCAATCGCCAATAATCTTTCGAGTTTACCCCCATATGCTCCCATTACCTGTCCAAATAGGTCCCAGGTTTTTACCCCGAGAGCTTCCCTTGCATAAAATTCAGACCATGGATCTGGTGTTCTATAGTTTGTAAGATCAAGCAATCCTTCATCCACAACTGCAATGGTGTATGTCATTCTTTTTCCGGTCGATTCTGATACATTTATTTCAACCGGTTTTCCGGGCGCCAGAACATCATCCATTTCTATTATGGGTTTCAATTGGGTACCCGGATCGTTAACCGCAATGGGTATTACACCATACATCCTGATGGGTAGATCGTTAATCGTCTGATCATGAGGTTGAAGCATTGTAATATTGACATATACCCCCGGTGCCATATCCGGGGTGGTTTTGAATAGGAACTGGTTTTCCCCCGGATTGGTCTCTAACCAATAGGAGTCCAGAACTTTTCTTCCGTTTTCCAGACTTATCAATGCCCTTCCACCCTCGGCGCCTGGGATATCGAGCCTAACATTCTCCCCAACTGTATAGCTGTTTTTATCAGAAGAGAAGCTCAGCATTGTAGCTCCACCGGGATTTTCCCGTTGAGCCCGACCCGCCCAACCAGGCCAATCGACATAGATGATCTTGCCTGTACAATGGCCACCATTCGTATCACATGCTTTGATATAGTACCTTCCCCAGTCCGGGTAGTTTATTTCGAATTGCCAATTGCCTTTACCATTTCGGGTGGCAACCGTACCGCTTGCAAGCCTGTTCTGGTAAGACCTGGATACATAGTTGGCTCCATAAGAACTGTTATCCCACCACCATCGCCAGTCGAGTTTGTACAATTCCAGGTTTACCCTGCCATCGACCTCATTTCCCTCAGAATCCAGTGTAACAATATTGACAGTGTGTGTAGTATCTGTAAGGAGCATTCCCCTGGCCTTGTCTCCCTTTGGTGTTTTAATACCGACAAACTGTTCATATGGATAATATGGGATAGTGAGATTTTTAATGGAAAAGTTACCCCCTTCCTCATAGACTTTTCCGGTAAAGGTGGCATTGAGCACACCCGGCGGATTATTTTCCGCCACAAGAGTAGAGGTAATGAGGGCATTTCCACTCCCGTCGACCTTATCGTCAAATACTGTATAAGATTCACTGTAATAGTTGTTTTCGGGGTTATCGAAACTGAATTCACCAAAACGATCAAAGACAGTCTTCCCCTTCGTAAGAGTGACATCGAATACAGCTTTTAGATTCCTTGCAGGTGCCCCATGAAGCCAGGTAACATTGAGATTCCCGTTAAGTCGAGGGTTATTCGCAGTGATTTTTTCACGATTAAAATCAAGGTTGATTTTCAGACGATTGGGTTTGACTGTTTCGATCTTCAACCTCTTATTGAAAACAGCTCCTCCAACAGTCACCCTTGCATTCCAATTGCCGGTTGGAGCATCTGACCCTGTTTTTGTGCTGAACCGGTAGAAATCATTTTCCGAATTCCTGGAAACTAACCGTTCAGCCAGTTTTCCCATTGGATCCGTGAGTTCAAACACCACTGGATGATCCGAAGGTATCAGGTCATCCTTATCTTCGAGAATGAAAGAAATATGCAGGCTGTCTCCCGGTCTCCAGACTCCTCTTTCACCATATAAAAAGCCCTTTATTCCCCGACTTACGGTCTTACCCCTAACGTTAAAGCTCGACATCGATAAAGAACTACCATCATCGACCTTAAGATATCCCTTTTGATTTCCGTCATCTGCAATCACAAGAAAAGGGCGGCCCTCTACGGCAAGATTTGCAAAACCATTGTTATCGGTTGTTCCAGTAACCATCTCACGGTGTTGGTAATCCAGTACTTTAAGTTTTACACCCGGAGTTGGTGAAGTTGATTTTATATCCGTGACAGAAATAAAAAGTGAATTATCGGATCCTCTTTTCGCAACCATTCCCAGGTTGGAAGCGAGGATATTTCTCTTGACTGACCTCCTGTCACCGAAGTAGGAGTTACTACAGGGATCATCCCGTTCTCGCCAGTCATAATCATCATAGTAATAATACTGCTCCGAATAATCCCAATAGCTCGATTCTGCCTCGTCTACAGGACCATCCCATGATTCCATCTCTTCCAAATCCAATGGCTCGGCTTCCTGTTCTTCCCCACAGAAATATGCGCTATAGCTTTTCTTAAAGCCAAGCTTAACCTGGTAAAGAGCCCCGGGGTCAGCTTCAAATAACTCTGACAGATCCAGGGAATATCGGCTCCATTTGCTCAGGTCAGTAAGACTTTCATCAAGCCTGATGGCTCGTCTGAATACGGGCTTACCCACTCTACGTATTTCCCTGTCTCCTCCCAGGGCATTCACCTGCAGGAATTGTGAGATATTGTCTTCGTATACCTTTATCACAGTTACGTCAACAGCCCGAAGGCTTACGGCCTCAAATGGAAAGACTACTCCTTCAGCGCCAGCAATGATGTTTCCGGAATTCTTTAGTCGTATTTCCGGCTTAAGTTGCTCGAAAGCTACCTCGATTTCGGTTTCCAGGGGAAGCCTGTAATCCAGGACATTACGTAAACCCGTGGATATGGATACAAGTTTGGAGCCATTCTGGCGTACGCTGGGATAGACCCAAACCTCGTTTCCACGGATGTCAAAGTTGAGACTCCTGAGATTTCCTACTGTTATAATCCCATTGAGATTCTGGTCGGTTTTTAACGGATCGGAAAACCTCAACACGATATGTTGTTCGCCGCCTTGTTCAACTGTGGCAGACATCAGCTTAAAATCACCCAAGGCCGGAATGGGAATATTTACTTGGTCAGAACGATCAGAACCGATGGGGCCGCCGTCCAATAGCAGGACAAGTTGACTTTCCTCTTCCTTCCTGGTGAGTCCGTTAATAGTAAACCTATGTGAAGTTTCATCGGCGGAATGATCCCAGGAAATAGCGAGTTTATTATCATCCTGCAAAGCTGACAAGATGCGTTCCACATCTTCATTGGAAGCTTCATCAGCAGTTACCAATGTTCCGGTAAGAATTTGCTGGCTTAATATATTTGGATCCGGAGTGGTAATGTTTTCAATAGATATATCATAATTCTGGGCAATGGTGTTCACCATGTATTCGAGGTTGGAAAGGGAGGAGGGTACTTTGAGTAAATTACCGATCCTGAATCTTACGGTATAGGTGGATCCTGATTTCAGCCGATTCTCTGGTTTGAATTCAACCGTTTGCCTGTCAACCCAATACGCTTTGCCCTCTACACCTGGTTCAAGACTGATGACATCGTTGGGATCGACCGTATTGAAGGTCTCTTCATCCACCTGGTTTGCAAGCCTGATAATAATTGAAGACCCGGATGAGATGGTGCCGGCTGTATAACTGGATACATAGGTACCAAATGAGGGGTCTACATAACTGCTTACATCTGCTTCGCCTGACCGTTTACACGAAGTGAACAGGAGGGAGGTGAGTAGACTGACCAAAATGAATTTCAGGGTAGATGAAAATCGGTAACGATGCATAGAATTGGATGATAAAATGAGTACTATTCAATATCGGTAATTCAGCAGCTTAATGGTAATTTCACCTGTGATTTTTAGTTTGCTATTATCATGTGGCCCCACTTTATAATACAGCAATGATTACTGATATTTGCGAAGTAAAATGAAAGCAATGAACAATATTATTCGATACCTGGTGATCTTTTCTCTGGGCGCACTGGTACTTTCCTGTTCGCAGGGTGAGCAACGCGATAATGGCGAGGATGAACTGCCACCCGAAGAGAGGGAAAAGAGGAATGTTTACGATGAGGCACGAGAAGTACATGATGATGTAATGCCTTACCTGGATAGTATATTCGAATCAAGGGGAATTATCAATGAAGAACTTGAAAGAGCAGCGGAAGGGCTCAAGGAAGTTCGGGAAGAGAGAAAAAAGGCCTTGGAAGAAGTAGTAAAGGAACTCGACGATGCCAGGCAGTCAATGATGGATTGGATGAGGAACGATTCCCGTATGCCGGATGACAGTCTGAGTCATGAGGAAGTTATGAAACAATTAGAAAATAGCCTTCAAAACATTGAAGAGGCCAGGCAAAAGATGCTCAAGAGTCTCGAAAGGGCTAAAGAAGTAATAGGGGATACCCTTTGATGGACATCCCCTTTAATCAATTGTTTTTTCTGAGATAGATATTTCCATATTTGCTTTCCAGGTTGCTTTGAGCTGTTACCGACCCCCTGGTGGCAGCAACCGAGATCCATTTTCCCACGTCTGGTTTATTAAGTGGATCGGGCATTACTGCTTCTTCAAGGTTAGTGAAGATATCTCCGTACTTGGTTTTAGCAATAATATTTAAACCATTGCCGCTATCCGTGAAGTCTACACCACCATAGGTGGACGAATACGAACCCGGATTCTGAATTCCCGACAACTCCAGGAGCCCGTATTTGGTATTGACTTCAATTCTAAGATCCCTTGGAACTTCGATTCGAATGGTGATTTCCTTTATAACACCTGTATTCATGTAGGAGTAGTTGGCACCCGAGGAATCGAGAAATTTTCTTACTTCCGGATTGCTGGGACTGTCTGCGTTGAAGTAGATTTTCTCATCACCCCTGGAAATCATGATTCGTTTCGGAAGGTTTTCCAGGTCATTGATCCCGGATCTGACCTTCAGAACACCATTGTCCGTTTCACCTTCAATAAAGAAATTGTCATCATTTTCACCATTATTGATCAATACTGAAACAGATAATTTTAGCTCATTACCCGTAGCAGGGACAATTTTTACCAATTCAGGATAAGTAAAATCCAACTGGACAGATCGAATGTTGCCGGCAGGATATACCTTTTCGATCATTGTCTGACCGAAAAGGGTATAACTGCAGAACAGTACAAGAAAGAGGAATGACGCTCTCATTTAGATCTGAGATAGACATTGCCATATTTTGCCTCAAGGTACAGCTTGGTTCCACCTCCATTAATTTTGCCGGTGAAATCGCGATTCCTCACTGATTTCATTCCATTCACTTCATCAAATTCGATATCAAAATCTGTGAAGATATCCCCATAGCTGGATTTTAGTTTAAGATCAGCCTTGGTGGAGGCGGGAAGTGCGATATCCACTAATCCGTATACTGAAACAATGGACATGTCTTTATTACTGATTGTACCTAGACTTCCTTCAATTTTCCCATAGATGGTATTGGCCAGGATTGGACCTGTAATATTATTCAGCTTAAGTCCACTATAGCGTGTGTCAGCCTCAATTTCTCCTGAAAAATCGGTAATTTCTACTGTTCCACCCTGGTTTCCCGAATGTGTGATGTGCAGTTTAACAGTAGAGGGAACAGAAACAGTTATATGGCCTCCATTTCTCGTTACTTGGTAAATTGACCTTCCATCCTCGTTTTCTTCTACGGCATATCCAAAGCCGGTATTATCGACTTTTCCCGATCCGCTGATTGGCCGGAGCCCCTGGGCGCGTTCGGGAAAGTTCTTTGGGCTCTTTGCTTTGATAATGACTTCAGACCCACTTGTTCCGTTTATTGTGACTTTGTTTACTTCAACAAAGCGGAGTGTACCTTCCCTCATGTTAAACTTGTATTCCTGCGCTATCAACAGGGATGCGCTGAACACACCCAATAGGGTTAATAGTAAAGTTTTCATAAGCGTTTTCATTTTCGTTTGTTTTAAATATTTGAGTTGACCTATAATTATGAAAGTTTGAAAATGCCCAATTGGGCTTCTTCCTTGACAAATTCTTCTATATCCTGGCTATCCAGTAATTCCCGGAGCGGAGAAATAGCTTTTTCTTCCCGAATCTCGACCAGAAGGTTGATCAAAGAGATCTGAATGGTGGGATTATCCTGGAATTTGAGTGCTTTTACGAGCTCATCTCTCACCTTTTCTTCATCGCTGAATTTTGCAAGGGCATTGAGAGCTGCCAACCTGACATTGGTATTTTCATCAAAGTTGAGTGTAAATATGAGGGCACTGATAATTTCCTGATCTGCTTTAACCTCTGCACTTGAATTAACACCCTGAATGCGGGTGCTGGCTGAAGATTGCAACATTAAATCCATCACGGCCTCTTTGGTCATGGCCATTTCCGACTCCAATTGTTTGATCTTATCATCATTCTGCCGGGCTCCATAAAACCATCCAATGGATATGAACAGTGCTATCAAGGCCAGGGCTGCAGCAATTTTAAGCACTCCCCAATTTGTATTTCCGGAAGACTTTTCATGTGATAATTCTGAGGCAATGAAATCATCGAACCTGGACTTCATGCGGTCTGAAGGAACCTCACTTTGAAGAGACTGGTATAATTTATTAACCTCTTTAAGTTCCTCATACTCCTTACGGATGTTTTCATTCTTTTCGATTTGCCCTTTGACGTACTCTACCAGTTCACCCTCCAGGTTTCCTGATACGTATTCTACTAGAAGCTCTTGCATATTCTTTTTCATACTATTGTTGCTCAAGTTCGAAATAGTGCTTCCTCAACTTTTGCAGGGCCCTGTGTACCTTAACTTTGACATTACTCACTGATATATCCAGGATTTCTGAGATCTGATCGTATTTCATATTCTGGTATTTACTGAAAAACAGAATCTGACGATCCTCTTCGTCCAGGAGTAAGAGTGATTTTTTAAGTACTGCTTCCCTGTCATCATCATCGGGGTTCACGCCAATCATGATTGCATTGTCGATATCGTCAGTAGGCATTTTTTTCGACTCTTTAATATGATCGTAAAAGATATTCCTGGCGACCTGGTAAATCCATGATCTGAACTTCTTTTCTGCCCTGTAGCTACTGCGATACCTGATCATTCTGACAAAAACATTTTGTGTGAGATCTTCACTTAACTGGGAATCTAAAGACATGCGAAAGAAAAAATGATACAGCGGCTTGTGATACAGCTCAAATAGCATAGCAGCTTTTTCAAGCTTGCCGTTCTTGACCTCTGTCATGATTTGTTCTTCGCTCATCACGGTAGATTCAATTTGGTTACTGCAAAGGAAGCCAATGGTTACAGCGACAGTAGGATTTTTACAGGATATTAACTTCAGTCTCCAATTCGATACTGAAATTTTCGTAAACCGATTTTTTAATTTCCAGGGCCAGGTCTCTGACCTCTTTGCCACTACCCCCTCCATAGTGTACTATTACAAGGGCCTGGTCTTTATGAACACCAACGCTGCCTTTTCTATACCCTTTCCATCCAATCTTGTCAATAAGCCAGCCGGCAGGAATTTTTATTTTTCCGGGACCATTGGAATAGCCCGGGAGGTCGCGATGAAGTTCTTTTAGTTCAGCATATTTATGCTCGGGGATGACAGGATTTTTAAAAAAGCTACCAGCGTTACCTACTTCTGCCGGATCGGGAAGTTTACTTCGTCTAATTTGGATGACAGCGTTGCTAACATCAGAAATTGTTGGATTTTCAATACTCATATCTTCAAGAGTAGTCTTTATGGCGCCATATGAGGTATTGAGGCTTGGCTTTTTGGAAAGGGTCAGAGTAACTGAGGCAACCATTCCTTTGCCCTTTAAATCACGTTTAAAGACAGAGTCCCTATAGCCGAACTGGCAATCTTCTTTTGTAAACTCCTGAGTGGACCCATCTGAGAAATGGACGAATTCCAGGCTTTTGAAAGTATCTTCTATCTCCACTCCATATGCCCCGATATTCTGAATGGGTGCTGCACCCACGGAGCCCGGGATGAGCGAAAGATTTTCAATGCCACCCCATCCATTGCCAATCGCATTTATAACGGTTTCATGCCAGTTTTCACCACCACCTATTCTAATATCCACCTCGTTATCATCTTCCCGGATTTTTGTTATGCCAAGAATCTGATTATGTAATATCAAGCCTTTAAAATCTGAAGTAAAGAGAATGTTGCTTCCGCCCCCAAGTACCAAAACACTTGTATTAGCGAGCTCACCTTGTTTTATGAATTCCTGGAGGCTTGAAATGCTGGAAATAGACACATATTCAGTGGCCATCACATTGAATCCAAAGGTGTTGTATTGATAAAGGTTCTTATTAGTTTCCAATCGTAATGAATGAGTGAATTCCCTTAATTGTAAAGGTATTCCAATGACAAAGATTTTTTATTAAATCCTTCAGAAATTCAACAAGTCGGGATATTCATATGAAACCATTTGTCCGGAGCCCTCAGAAACTTCCTCCCACTTATTAAGTTCAAATTTGATATGAACAACCCCGCAAGTTGTCATCGATCCGATTTCAGCGTCACTGAGAAACTCACCCAAGTAGCTGATGTCAGGGTTGTGACCGACTATCAGCACGGTCTTCCATTCATTTTTTAAGCTATTGACGACTTTGAGAAGCGTTCTGGTAGATGCTTCATAGATCTCTTCGTTAATAAAGATTTCGGAGGGATCGATCTTGAGTTGTTCCACGATCAATTCAGCTGTAGTTAATGCTCTTTTTGCTGGACTACAGATGATCTGGTCAAATTTATAATCGTGGTTCAGAAAGTTGATTCCCATTCGAGTGGAATTCTGAAGTCCTATAGAGGATAATTCTCGATCTATATCCTGTTCATCTGCTGCTCTTTCAAGCGTCCTTGCATGTCTTAATAGAAATAAATGCTTGTGGGCCATCTGATTTAATATCCTTTGCAATTTAATTTTTTTAATGATATTTGAGGCTTTCTAAGGAAAGTGAAGAGAGAGTATGTCAAAGAATCTTGTAATAGTTGAGTCACCTGCAAAAGCAAAAACCATTGAGGGATACCTCGGAAAAGATTATAAAGTGGTATCCAGCTATGGTCACGTGAGAGATCTTCCTAAGGCAGGTTTGGCTATTGATATCGAAAATGGTTTCAAGCCAACCTATGAGGTCTCTGCTGATAAAAAGAAAGTTATATCAGAGTTAAAAAAGGAAGTAAAAGGGGCTGAACTTGTATACCTGGCAAGTGATGATGACAGGGAAGGAGAGGCGATAAGCTGGCATTTAAAAGAAGTTCTTGACCTCAATGATGCATCTACGCGGCGTATTGTATTCAGGGAAATAACCAAGAATGCTATTGAGAATGCCCTTAAGTCACCCAGGGATATTGATATCAATCTCGTAAACGCTCAACAGGCCAGGAGAGTTCTGGACCGTTTGGTTGGCTTTGAATTATCACCTGTGCTCTGGAAGAAGATCAAGACAGGGTTAAGTGCAGGCCGCGTTCAGTCTGTTGCTGTACGCCTGGTCGTAGAGAGAGAACGTGAAATAGAAAGTTTCAAAGCTAAATCAAGCTTTAAAATTACGGCAGAGTTCAAGGTTGATAAGGCAATTTTAAAGGCAGAACTTTCGAAGCGGTTTGGGTCGTTTGAAGAGGCACTTTCTTTTATGGAGAAATTACCCGATGCCCTGTTTCAGATTAATAAGCTGACTAAAAAACCTGGGAAAAAGTCACCTGCACCACCTTTTACCACGAGTACGTTACAGCAGGAAGCCTCCCGCAAATTAGGATTCAGCGTATCCCAAACCATGACAGTGGCCCAAAAGCTATATGAGGCAGGTAAGATCTCCTATATGAGGACTGATTCTCTTAATCTATCGAATGAAGCCCTTGGGGCAGCGGGAGCCGTTATTAAAAACAACTACGGCGAGGAATACCATAACGTAAGGAAATTCAAGACCAAATCCGGCAACGCCCAAGAAGCTCATGAAGCCATCCGGCCTACTGATTTCTTTTCACAGAATGCAGGTGCAGACAGAAATCAACAGCGTCTGTATGAACTGATATGGAAACGAGCAGTTGCCTCCCAGATGGCTGAGGCCAAGTTAGAAAAGACCACTGTAGACATAGGGATTTCCAATGATGAAAACACCTTTGTAGCCCAGGGTGAGGTAGTAAAATTCGATGGGTTCCTTAAAGTATATATGGAGTCCACTGACGAGGATTCTGATGAGGAGCAAAAGGGAATGCTTCCCCCACTCAATGAAGGACAGGAGTTGAGTTATGAACAGATTATTGCCCGGGAGATATTCTCCCGACCTGCTGCCAGGTATACGGAAGCCAGCCTTGTGAAAAAACTTGAGGAAATGGGAATAGGCAGGCCATCCACTTATGCTCCGACTATTTCAACCATACAGAACAGGGGATATGTGGTTAAAGAATCACGTGATGGAAAGAAAAGGGACTACAAGTACATTGAGCTGAAAGGCGGCGAGACCAGGAATGAAGTCAAAACTGAGATCACCGGAGCGGAGAACAAAAAGTTATTTCCCACCAATATGGCTATGATGGTCACTGATTTTCTTGTCGAGCATTTTCCAAATGTCACCAATTATTCATTCACTGCTGAAGTAGAGAAAGAATTTGATACAATAGCCCAGGGTGGAAAGGAATGGGGTTCAATGATCGATAATTTTTACGGAAAGTTCCACGACAGGGTAGAGTCAGCTGAAAGCATCGACCGATCCGAGATAAAGATGGTCAGGGAGTTAGGGACTCATCCTGAGAGTGGAAAACCAGTGATTGCAAGAATGGGCAGATATGGACCGCTGGTTCAGATCGGGGATAATGAATCTGAAGAGAAACCTCGCTTTGCTTCCTTAAAGAATGAGCAGTTCATTGAAAGTATTAGCCTTGAAGAGGCCCTGGACCTGTTTAAACTGCCAAGGGAAATAGGGTCATTTGAGGATAAGGAGATGGTGGCGGGTATTGGCCGATACGGTCCTTATATAAGACATGACAGTAAATTTGTTTCGATACCGGCTGAAGAAAATGCTTATGACATCACCGCTGATCGGGCCATTGAGCTTATCAAGGAAAAGCGATCAGCAGATGCCAACAGGATAATAAAAACGTTCGAGGGGACCGATATACAAGTATTAAATGGTCGTTTTGGACCCTATATAAAAGCGGGGAAGAAGAATGTAAAGATTCCAAAGGGCAAAGAACCGGCAGAGTTGACTCTCGAAGAATGCCAGGACCTCGCTGAAAAAACTCCTGAACGAAAATCAAGGAGAAGGTGAAACACCTCGTTGTACTCACCGGGGCAGGGATGAGTGCAGAGAGCGGCCTTGCTACCTTCAGGGATAGTGGTGGACTTTGGGAAGGTCACGACGTAACCCAAGTGGCATCACCCGAAGGTTGGGCAAGCAATCCCGAATTAGTACTCGATTTTTATAATCAACGCCGGCGACAGGCCCTTCATGCAGAACCTAATGTCGGGCATGCCTACATCGCGAAGTTGCAGGAATATTATGACGTAACCGTCGTTACCCAAAACATTGATCACTTACACGAAAAGGCGGGATCCACCAATGTCGTACACCTTCATGGAAGTGTTTTTGAAAAGCG
>JAHEKQ010000077.1 GCA_024638265.1 Flammeovirgaceae bacterium | reverse complement strand
CAAAACTAACGATCTAATGGTGAATAAAGAAAAGTTTTCGGTATGGAATAAATCAATTTTCTCTTAGTTTTGTACATCATCAAAGCAGGTGTATGAGCGAGAAAGAGCAAGCGAAGAAAAACGACTATTCAGCAGGTAATATCCAGGTTTTAGAGGGTCTCGAGGCAGTAAGAAAAAGACCCGCAATGTATATCGGAGATGTAGGGATTAAAGGCCTTCATCATCTTATCTGGGAAGTCGTGGATAATTCAATCGATGAGGCACTGGCCGGATATTGTGACCACATCACCGTTACCATAAAAACTGATAATTCAATTACGGTAAGTGATAACGGGAGAGGTATTCCAACCGACATGCATGAAAAGGAACAAAAATCCGCTCTTGAGGTGGTAATGACTGTCCTTCATGCCGGTGGTAAATTCGATAAGGATACCTATAAGGTGAGTGGAGGTCTGCATGGAGTGGGTGTCTCCTGTGTAAATGCCTTATCGGCAGAGCTAACAGCTACCGTACATAGGAACGGTCAGGTTTTTCAGCAGGTATATAATAAGGGTGTTCCCAAGGAAGATGTAAAAGTAATTGGTGAGACCGATATAACAGGCACAACAGTCCATTTCAAGCCTGATCTGAGCATATTCATAGTATCTGAATTCAATTACGATACGGTGGCCACAAGGCTGAGGGAATTAAGTTTCCTCAACGCAGGTATTAAACTTGCACTGATCGATGAGCGGGATACTGATAATGGCGATCACAGGTCCGATGAATTCTTTTCCGAAGGTGGATTGCGTGAATTCGTTGAATACCTCGATTCAACCCGGGAAAAACTGATTCCCGAACCCATCTTCATGGATAGTGAAAAAGGAGATACCCCGGTTCAGGTTTCCTTGAATTACAATACGTCCTTTTCAGAGAACGTAGTTTCCTACGTTAATAATATCAATACTATTGAAGGGGGAACCCATGTTTCAGGATTCAGGAGGGCACTCACAAGAACACTAAAATCTTACGCTGACAAATCCGGACTGCTGGATAAAGTCAAGGTCGATATTTCGGGAGATGATTTTCGCGAAGGGCTTACCGCTGTAATATCTGTAAAAATACAGGAGCCTCAATTTGAGGGCCAGACAAAAACCAAGCTTGGTAATTCGGAAGCTATGGGAGCGGTAGACGTAGTGGTAGGAGAGATGCTACAGACTTACCTTGAGGAGAATCCCAAGGAAGCCAAAACTATTGTAAGCAAGGTTATCCTTGCGGCTCAAGCCCGTCATGCGGCGCGTAAAGCGCGTGAAATGGTGCAGCGGAAGAATGTTCTATCGGGCACCGGGCTCCCGGGAAAGCTCGCTGATTGCGCTAATACGGATCCTAAGGTTTGTGAACTATACCTTGTGGAGGGTGATTCTGCCGGCGGAAGTGCCAAGCAGGGCAGGGATCGAGATTTTCAGGCTATACTCCCTCTAAGGGGTAAGATACTCAATGTGGAGAAGGCACAGGAACATAAGATCTATGAGAACGAGGAGATCAAAAATATGATCACCGCCCTCGGGGTATCATTTGGAACCGAGGAAGACGACAAGGCTCTCAATCTTGTAAAGCTCAGATATCACAAAATCATTATTATGACTGATGCAGATATCGATGGGAGCCATATCCGTACACTCATCCTTACCTTCTTCTTCAGGTATATGAGGGAGTTGATCGAAAAAGGATTCCTTTACATAGCTCAACCACCTCTATATCTGCTTAAAAAAGGCAAACAGGAACGTTATTGCTGGAGTGAAGCAGATCGCGAATCAATTGTACTGGAGCTCGGCGGTGAAAAACCGGAATCAGTAAATGTGCAGCGATACAAAGGTCTCGGTGAAATGAACCCGGAGCAATTGTGGACGACTACCATGGATCCCGAGCATCGCAGTTTAAAGCAAGTTACCATTGATTCGGCTGCAGAAGCGGATCACCTGTTCTCCATGCTCATGGGTGATGAAGTGGCCCCAAGAAGGGACTTCATCGAACGAAATGCCAAATATGCTAATGTAGACGTCTGATTTTGCCCGATAAGAATCGTAGGGAATTCATAAAAAAGTCGACCCTGGCAGCATTTTCAGCTGCACTGGGAACCGAAATTGTTTTCGGTGATCACCTCCCTGTGGATTTATTACCTATCGGACTTCAAAACGATGAGCTAGTTCGAAAATTTGGAAAAAATCCGGATTTAACGGTCCTGAACGATCGTCCCTGGAACGTAGAGACTCCTCCACATTTGCTGGATGACCCGGTAACACCTGCCTCTAATGTCTTCATGAGAAATAATGGAAGGATACCTTCAGATCTTGATCCTTCCACATGGATTTTGCAAATAGATGGTGAATCTGTTGTCAAACCTTTGGATATTTCACTAAATGATCTCAAGGATAAATTTCAATCGTATACCTATCAACTAGTCATTGAATGTGGCGGAAACGGAAGGGCTGAATATTACCCCCCCGCAAAAGGAAATCAATGGACAACCGGTGCAGTTTGCAACTGCGAGTGGACAGGTGTTCGCCTTAAGGATGTGCTGGAGGAAGCCGGGATAAACACTGATGCGGTTTACGTAGCTTATTACGGAATCGATACACATCTTTCTGGCGATCCCGATAAAGTGGTGATCAGCAGGGGAATACCCATTGAGAAGGCATTGGAAGATGAAACGCTCCTGGCCTTTAAAATGAATGGGAAAGATATACCCATAGCTCATGGATTTCCCTTGCGCCTGGTGGTGGGTGGATGGCCGGGATCTGTTTCCGGAAAATGGATCAACAGGATTAGGGTCAGGAATATCATTCACGATGGACCTAAAATGACCGGGGATTCATACCGAGTTCCGTGTGAACCGGTCGCACCGGGTACTACATTAAAGCCCGAGGATATGTGCATTATTGAGTCAATGCCTGTTAAGAGCCTGATTACCTATCCAAAGACGGGAGCAGTATTGCAAAACTCTGGTAGTCTTTCAATAAGGGGGCATGCCTGGGCCGGGGACTATTTAGTTAAAAAAGTGGAATACAGTATTGATTTTGGAGCCACATGGTCTGAATGTCAATTGGATAATCCGCCAAACAGGCTTGCCTGGCAACGATTTTCAGCCCGGGTAAATTTCCCACGTGCAGGGTATTATGAAGTCTGGGCGAGAGCAACTGATGAGCGAGGTATTTCTCAACCTATGATAGTACCGGGTTGGAACCCCAAAGGTTATCTCAATAACGCATGCCACAGGATTGCTGTAAAAGTCCTATGAAGAGATTAATCTCACTATATTATTTTACATTGTTAGTTCTGTTCGGTTGCAGCGGCAGTCAGCAGAATCCCCCCGGATTTGAGGAGAATTCACCGGATCATGGGTTGGAAATTGTGGAAGGGGTTCATATGGAAACCGGACTGGCTGATGACCCTGACCTGCCTTTAATCATTACCAACTGTACAGCTTGCCATTCTGCAATCTTGATTACTCAAAACAGGGCATCCCGGGAAGGATGGAAAGAAATGATCGATTGGATGCAGGAAACTCAAAACCTTTGGGACCTGGGCGAGAACGAAGAAATTATCCTCGGGTACCTGGAAAAAAATTATTCTCCGGATAAGCGTCAGACCAGGAGGAGAAATCTTGAACACATCGAGTGGTATAATCTCGACTAGGGCTTTTTCCTAAATCCATGCAGGTTTTGCCCTATGAAATCCTGTGGAAATTCTTCATCACCTGGAAATCCAAGAGTTATGTCACGACCGGACCTTGGAATATAATTTGTTCTGAAGAGGTAATCCCAAATACTTAAGGTCAGTCCAAAATTTACCCCGTAGGGCCTGGTTTCCGGTAAGTCCTTGGCATGGTGCCAAATATGCATGGCGGGGTTGTTGAAAACATACTTGAGCGGACCCAGATTGAAATTAAAGTTCGAATGATTGAAATGCCCTACGGCCAGGGTGAAAATATGAATGATGAAAAAATCATTTAATCCGATTCCAATCATGGCAAGGGGGATATACTCGATGGTCCTGTACACTACATTTTCCATCCAGTGATACCTGAGATGGGCGGCAAACCCCATTTCTTTCACCGAATGGTGTACTTTGTGATATTCCCACAGTACGGGGACACGATGGAGTAATCTGTGGACCCACCACTGGACAAAGTCTCGCAAAACAAAGCCCAGGGCTAAATGAGCCCAAATTGGCCAGGATTGCACTTCCAGGGCTAACAAATTTTGAACTCCAAACAATCCCAGAAAATCACTAAATGCTTTTACAACGACATTCGAAGCTGCATTGTATATGATCAGGGAAAAGAGAAAAAAATTGAAGAACATGTAAAAGAAATCAAGCCAGAAGTCCCTTCTGAACCTCGATTGCTTTTTTCTCCATGGTTTGAAAATTTCCAGGGCAAAGAAGAAAAGAGATACGCCCAGGAGCCAGTAGAAATAGTTGTGCCAGCCCGGATGGGTAATTTCATACCAGAGGTAGTTGGCATACCCTTTATACCCTTCGACAAATTCATTCCAATACTCGATCATCACCCCAAATTTAAACTATATCACTGATACATTTTTGTAACTTTCCGCACTCATAATTATTAATGTCAAAAGGTTCGAATTGTTTAAATGAATATCGAGATCAAGCTTAATGAATGGAAAAGCAGAATGGATGATGTAAATGCATCATTGAATGAAGCTGTTTCAGAATTATCCAATGATCAAATCAATGCAGCTCCAGCTCCCGGAAAGTGGAGCATCGGGCAACACATTGAACATCTGATTATCATTAATGAATCATACTACCCGGTTTTGGAAATGGTCAGTACTGAGGAATATAAGCCACCGTGGCAGGCCAGGGTAGGATTCCTGGTAAGATTGTTTGGCAACATGATCTATAAATCCATTCAGCCATCCAACATGAGACCCACTAAAACAATGCCCGTGTGGGAGCCGTCAAATGAATCCGTAGATATTTCAATCCTCAACCGCTTTGAAAAACACCACGAAGAGTTCTATCAAGTCATGGAATCTGCCCGTGAGTTGCTTGAAAAAAACATAGTTATTCCCTCACCGGCAAACAGTACCATTCAATACTACCTCCCCAAGGCATTCGAAATAATAGTGGCCCACGAAGAACGTCACCTCCGGCATATCCTTGAGCTAGTCAAGGCTATGAAAGAGTAATCTATTTCCTCACACCGGGTAAATTGGAAGGCTCAGTTTCAATCCAGGGTCGGGGAGGTGCTGGTACATTTTCAGGATGAAGTTGATCCAGGTTGCTGGAATTAAACATTCTTCCATTAATAATCACTTTATCGATATCAGCTGTATTCCTGATATTTTCCAGAGGATCACTATTCAGGATAAGGATGTCGGCTAACTTACCTTCTTCCAGGCTTCCCAGGTCATCTTCAAGCCCTATAGCATTGGCCCCATGAATAGTCGCCACCTGTAGGGCCTGATGATTGGTCAGACCCCCTGAGTGAACCGCCCATAACTCCCAATGATAGCCTAGACCCTGAAGCTGGCCGTGACTTCCCACTCCGGCACGACCGCCTGCATTTACAATCTTTACCAAATCAGCGGAAAGTCTTTCAAAGACATGTTCCTCCTTCAGGAACCACTGTCCACGTCGCCTTGTCTTTGCATCTACTTCTTTATGTGGAGTAAATGTTCTCAATTTTGTATCACTATGAGGATTTTCCCTCGAGTAAAAATAGTTCTCTGCCCACGGGCCTCCGTACGCAACTAAGAGGGTAGGGGTGTAGGCCGTATTGCTGAACGCTATCAATTCATGAGAATCTTTGTATAAAGGGAAAACCGGAAACGAGTGTTCATGACCCGGGTAGCCATCTATTATTTGTGTGAGGTTCTGCTTGTAATTGAGTGAACCTTCAGTGGTTGGCATAATCTCCTGCTCGGCACAGGCCATGAGTATCCACTGACGTTGCTGCCTGTTTCCCGCCACATACATTTTTATCGTTTTTGTGTCGTAATATTTGCTATACCTGCTCACCAGCTTTTGCGCGTGTTCGAGGTCTTTTACCTGTTCCTGCCAGAACATTCCCGGACCCGTGGAGTAGATCCGTGGGCCAATCATATCTCCTGCTTTTACACGATCCTCGTAAGTAAGTATGTCAGTTGAACTGGTCTGTGGATCCCGAACGGTGGTGACTCCATAAGCAAGGTTGGTCTGAAATTGCCAGGCTTCCAGTTTATGCACGCCCCACGCCGGCCGGACGTGTGCATGTGTATCAACAAATCCCGGGATCACGGTTTTACCCGAAGCGTCGATTTCAGTTGCTCCCCGGGGTATTTCTGCATCATCACCATTGCCAACATAACTGATCCGGTTATTCTCAACAATGATTACACCATTATCGATGATCTCATCATCCTTCATGGTTATAATTTTAGCATTGCGGATTACGAGGTTACCCTGTGGTATATCCCTGGGTGCTTTTATCTCAATACGGAATTCTTCCGGCTCATAGATAAGTGTATCTTTTTTAGGCTTTTCTACGCTGTCTTCCAGTGATTTGACATAAGCTTCACGCTGGTCCTCCATGGCCTTTGCTGCATTGAGATCATATATGACATGTGCATTCCCAATTGACCAATGGACTTTGCCCAGGTCGGAGGCATAATGTAGAAATTCACCTCCAATATCCGATAGTCTCTTTACAGGAAATGCCGCTTTATCACCCTGGGAAACGTTGATGTTCTGTGCTTCAGCGCTGATCCTGGGTATGGATACCCTGTAGTAGTCTTTGTATACCTGGGCGACTGCTGATTGCTCATCTTTTGATATCATGATCTCACCTGCCCCTAACGGAGAGGTAAAGCCGGGTGGTTTAGGACCGGATACTTTTACGATTTTCTTTTCATCGGTACCATCCCAACGAATCGAAACCAATCCATCGGATCTGTGATTCAAATAGATTCTTTCTTGATTAGCAGAAAAATGGGGATTTGATCTTCCGTAGGAGTAATCAATCAAGTTAGTTGCTCCTCCAGAGGCAGGGACCCAGATTATTTCCCGTCCTGTACCGGGGGCTCCCTGGTTCAGGGCATTTTGATAATTTTCGGCGGGGCCTTTCAGAGCAACTATCCTGTTTCCATCAGGTGACCAGGAGGGATCTTCGTATATGGCACTTTCATTGGTAACCTTGACTATTTCTCCGGGTCTTCGACCCGCTACTTTTGCCTTGTAAATATGTCCCTGATTTTTATCCCAGGTTACGAAGGCAATCCATTCTCCATTCGGACTCCATGTGGGTTGGGCTTCTGTAAAATCATTTTCAGTTACCCTTTTGGTTGATTTATCGGCCAAATCCATCACATATAGCCTGTCAAGAGACACGAAAGCCAGCCTCTTTCCATCAGGGGATGGAACTGCATTCCTGATCTGTTTTACTATAAAATCTTCTGAATCTTCTATGGGGTACTCAAAGTCCAGTTCAGCCCCAAGCTCAATTTCTGCATCAAGAGAAAATGGTATTTCTGTTGCTCCGGAACCGTCAATGGCAATCTTCCATAATTTTCCCCCATAACTGGCAACGAGGAATCTTGAATCCGGGGTGAAAGACATGCCAGGTAAAACATCCCTGGTTCCCCTTGATTCCATATCGTCGTGCTGAACCGGGTAGGCAAGCCACTTTTCGTCACCGGATTGTAATTCTCGTAAAATCAGACCGGTCTCAGTTTCATGCCGTGTTCCATAAACGAGCCACTTCCCATCCGGAGATAGAGTAGGCCTGAAAGCCGACCCGACCCGGAAGGTCATCGTTTCTGACTTGCCGGTCTCCATATCATAGCGACCCAGTTGGTATTGGGGCCACATGGCATTGTAATTCCAGTCGCCCGTCCTTTGAGCAAACCAGATATATCGACTGTTATTACCAAATGCAGCACCCGTCATTTTCCTGTTTCCAGGTTCGGGCATGAGCTTCGCACCGGTTCCACCTTCAGAGTCATATATCTGCAGTTTCAATGTTCCAGACCTCGCACCCGCTTTGGAGGTCACAACATATTTTCCATCAGGAGAATATTCAGGGCTCTGGTAGCGATCGAATTTTCCTGAAGTCACAGCCCTTTCATCATCGGTATCGAGGGTTCTTTCCCAAATTCCTTCACCACCAGATTTATCGGACGTGAAGAGTATCTTCTCGCCATCCGGACTAAACCTCGGCTGGCCATCAAATTGCATTCCCGATGTGATTTGAGTAGGAGTTCCACCCGTAATCGGCATAGTATAGATATCGCCGAGGAAATCGAAAACAATGGTTGAACCATCAGGACTAACATCAACGCTCATCCACGAGATCTCATCCGTAGTTATATTGAATGTCCTACCCGCTTCGAGAGGTAGATCCTTTTTTTCTTTTTTTGTACTGTCCTGCTCCTGGGCGATCAGTGTATGGCAGAACAAAAAGGAGAGAAGGAGATATTTTAGTTTTAGCATAGTAAGATGTTTGAGAATACAGTATTCCCAAATATCCCCTTTTTAGCAAAGATTATTACACGATTGGTGATTGCATTTAGTTGTTTCCGGGACGCTGCCCTCCACGGTTTTGGCGCATTTGCCTCAACCTTTCCATAACCACCTTGTTGAAATCATCCTCCGCCTTGTACAGCGTAATGATCTGGACAGGGGTAAGTACATCTCTGTACCTGTCGACGTATTCTTTTTCAAGGTCAACCATGGCTTGTTTAAGTTCCAGTTCTGTCTCAATAATCTTACTGGCTTCCTTGTCGGTAATCGTCGACTTGCGAAGACCCAGGCGATTCTGAGTCATATCAATCCGGATATCGCGTTTCTTTTGCTCAAACCCAGTATAAATTTTCCAGAATTGATCTTTTTTCTCACCGGTCAACTCAAGCTTTTCATTGATGTATTCAGCTTTTCTGGCCCTGAGCCGTTCATCCATACCCTGACCCTGGCTATAAAGGGCCAGACTGGTAAAGGAAATCATTATTAGTATGAATATCTTTTTCATAGTTTTTCTATTCAAATGTCTTCTGTGGCTTCAATTTCCATATCAAGTATCCAATCAGGGGAGTAGAGTAAGTCTTCAGTCAGGTAGTATTCCTCTTCAAGGGTGGGTGGTTGGATCAAATTTGAAAGGTCCTCGTCATTTTCAACTATCGGCAAAATTTCCGAAAGCGTAAGGTCGGTTTCATAAAGGTATTCTACTGCCTCTGTGTAGGTGATATCCGTGAGATAGTCCTCTACATCAATACTTTCTGTAGCGGGCTTAAAGAACAAATAACTGAGGAACCCGACGAATAAAACTGGAATGGCGTACCGCAAAACAGGTTTCCAATTGAAAACATGTTCCCTGGACGAACCAGTCTTACTCATTTTAGCCTGAATCCTCATTGGGAGGTCTTCAAAATACCCGTCGGGTACTTCGAAATAATTCTCCTTCCTGATATCGTCTATTGGCCCTTTCATATTCTCATTCTCACTTTTCATATCTTAGATACATTAATAAAGATAGGGTTTAATTGGTTTTCAGGTATTCCTCAATTTTTTTTACCGCGTGGTGATAACTGGCTTTCAATGCACCAACGCTGGTCCCTGTAACATCAGCGATATCATCATACTTCATTTCATCAAAGTATTTCATATTGAATACCGCTCTTTGTTTGTCGGGAAGCTGTAACACCGCTTTTTGAAGTTTTTCCTGGATCTCATCCCCCGTCACAAGGGTAGACTGGCTCAAACTTGAGTAAAGCTCTTCCCTGACATCATTTACAGGGATGAAAAACCGCCTTTTTTTTGCGTTGAGATGATTCAGGCAAACATTTGTCGCTATTCGGTAAAGCCAGGTATAGAGTTTTGAGTCCTCCCTGAACTTGGAGATATTCTGATAAACTTTAATAAAGACTTCCTGTGACAAGTCATCGGCATCGTCGTGGTCGATCACCATTCGCCTTACATGCCAGTAGATCTTTTCCTGGTATTTTCTCACCAGGAGATTGAAACCATAATTGCGGGTTTCCTCGTTCCTGATCTTCTCAAGAAGCTCCTTATCCTCCAAGTATTAAATTTCTTTTATATAATCCAGGATACCTGCATTTTTCCCCTTGGGACGCGCGATAAATATCGGAACGTGTGTAATTGTAGAGATCAGTTTTTCTGCGAAACTCCCAATAAACAGTGCCGTTGCTGCTGTCCTTCCCTTTGCCCCTATTATAATCCAGTCTGGCCTCTTATCCTGTGTTACGCGAAGAATATCGCTAGTCAGATCATCATTGTCATCCAAGTGAAAAAAGGATTTGATCTTGACCCCTTTGGTATCGAACTCCTTCAGGAAATGATTATAGCTATTCTCCGAGTTCTTTTTCATGATCTTATTGAACTCCTCTTTGGTCTTGCCTGTGTAATGCCAGCCAGCAGGGATGGTATAGACATTTTGAGTAATGATACTGGTACTTTCTCCCAGTTCGCGAGCAAGGTCAACTGCATAATGAAAAGCCTGTTTAGAGTGCTCAGAATAGTCGAGAGGCACCAGCATTTTCTTCAATTTAGGCTTGACCCCTTCTGGAATGATCATCAAGTTACAATTGGCCCTTCTCGCAAGGCGGGGACCTGTTGAAGAAGAGGATGGAATAGTGATCTTTCTCCCGATCAGGATAAGATCAACCTTTTCCTTTTCAGAGAGCTCCATGATCATCTTGGTCGGGTTACCCTGTTTAATAATGTATTCGATTTCAAGGCCCTCCCGGGTTATAGCCTTTTCAATGTCCTCCTTAATGTCTTTTCGTCTTTCCTCTATCGTTTGAGAGATGAAATCAGGGTATTCTTTGAGCAATTCATCGGGAATATTCAGATGCTTAATTGCATTGACGATGTAAAGTTTTTCTACGGGAAAAATGTCGCAAATAAACTTTGTATAAGGTATGATGGTCTTGTCCATGAAACTGGAGTCAATTCCCACCATGATTTTCTTTATATGTTCCATTTCAGTATTTGATGCAAATTTAGACAATTGAAACAACTAAAGGATTAATCAAGTTTCAAAAGCTCATCGGAAAGTCTTTCAAACTGTTCCTTTGAATGAGTGGGAAAATTGGCGATTCTGATCTGGAGCTCCTTATAAAGCCCGTAACCATTTCCCACAATGATTCCTTTACCTTCAAGTTGTGCAATCCATTCTTTACTTTTCTCTAACGAGGCCACCATAGTGGTTTGAGAGCGGTAATTCTGTTCTTTTACAAAGGTATCCATATGCGGATTTTTCTCGAAAGCCTCGTAGGTAAGAGCAGCTTTATACCTGGACTCCCTGCGAATCATATCAATTCCCTTTTCAAGCATATCTCCGGCGACTTTTCCAAGGAGATATATCCCCATCATATTGGGCGTACTGGCGGTCTGGTCATGATCAATTTGCTCAGTCAACCTGCTTAATTTGTGATAACTCCCGGTCATAACCCCTCGTTTTTCCATTTCCAGGGTTTTATCGAGACAGCGCTGGTTATAAATCCAGACTCCAAGTCCGGCAGGAAGGCCAAAACCCTTTTGAACAGAAAAATATGCCGTATCGATTTTATCAAAATCTATATCATATACCGGGGCGGAAGAGACTATATCCACGGCAATCAGTGAATCAGGGTACTTGTCCCTCAGCTTATAGATTTCATCAAGGGGATGTGTCGCACCCGTGCTGGTTTCATTGTGTGTTATTCCTATCACTTCGACACCATCACTGAATTGAATCTTGTCGATATCTGCACATGTACCATGGTTCACATCATACCTTTCAGTATTTCTTCCCCATTGCTCTGCAATATTGGCAAAACGCTCGCTGAAATAACCGTTTACGATGAACCCGGCATTTTCTTCGACCAGGTTGAGTACTATTCTCTCCCACACTTCAGACGCAGAGGATACAAAGGCCATTCGGTATCCATCCGGAAGCTGAAACAATTCAGTAAGATTCGATTTGGTTTCAGCGACGATCTCCCTGAACCGTGAGCTCCTGTGATTGATGCTGAAGATATGTTCCCTTAGTCCTTTCTTCAGGTGATCGGGTACAGTATAGAATAACTCTGATGGTCCGGGTGTAAAATAAACTGGTTTCATGAATTTATCGGAATATACTTGTATGGGGTTTCTATTTAGCTTTACCTTTACACTCACCCAAGGGTTTGGGACATGTTTATTAAACCTAACAGTTAATTAAATACCGAGTGACCCTACCTCAGAAATCAGGCCTCAACCTTCGGGTCCCTTAGGGGTTAACAGTGGAAGATTGATGTGGCCAGGGAGCTCAAATCCTGTCTAATCGAGGTTTAAAAACCCGCCAAACCCTTTGGGTTTTTTTCTAATACAGCACCCTGAATTTTATGGTATGATCGATTCCCTTCAGGGCATTGGTCAATTTTTTATCGTATTCCTTATCGATATCAGTGATCACGTAACCAATAAGCTCATTGGTTTTGAGGTATTGGCCCACAATATTGATATCGTGTTCTGCCAACACCTTATTGATCTTTGCGAGAATACCGGGCATATTTTCGTGAATATGGATCAAGCGGTGCGCATCGGGGAAGTCCGGAAGTTGAAGGTTGGGGAAGTTTACACTGTTACTGGTACTTCCGGAATTCACATACTGCATGATCTTGCCTGGGACAAAGTCGGCGATGTTTTCCTGAGCTTCCAGGGTACTACCCCCAATATGAGGTGTCAAGATGGTGTTTTTCAGACCTCTCAATTCGGAAACGAACTCCTCCTCATTAGTCTTTGGTTCAACGGGAAATACATCAACAGCTGCTCCCTTAACCTTACCGGATTCAATGGCATTTTTCAATGCTTTTATATCCACCACATGACCCCGTGCCAGGTTGAGGAAAATTACTCCATCGCGCATCCATCCGAATTCCCTTTCGGAAATCATATTCTTGTTCTCCGGCCTGCCATCAACATGAAGTGAAACTATATCGACGGTTTTCAACAGTTCTTCCAATGATTCACAACGACTGGCATTCCCCAGACCCAGTTTATCTTCAGCGTCGTAATAGTAGACATCAAGCCCAAACGTTTCGGCCACCACGGATAACTGTGATCCGATATTCCCGTATCCTACAATTCCAATTTTTTTACCGCGCACTTCGAAACTCGACGATGCTGATTTCATCCATTTGCCCTCGTGCATGCCGATGATCTTATCCCGCAGATTTCTCATAAGGAAAATAATCTCTGCGATGGCTAGTTCCACAACCGACCTCGTATTGCTGAAAGGTGCATTAAATACTGCAACACCTCTCCGCAAGCAAGCATCCAGGTCAATCTGGTTTGTTCCGATACAAAATGCCCCCACTGCCATAAGCCGGTCTGCATTCTCAATCACTTTTGCAGTTACCTGGGTTTTAGAGCGGATACCAAGTATACTCACTCCTTTAATCTTCTCGCATAACTCAGCTTCATCGAGACCGCCCGGATAGATTTCAACCTTGTAGCCCTCGTGTTTCATAATTTCCACCGCGCGGGGATGGATATTTTCCAACAAAAGGACTTTGATCCGGTTTTTGGGGTAAGAGATAGCTGTGTTCATTTTATTAACGAACAGGAATTCATCCAGGCTGGGAGCGACGTGGTCGGCATTCTCGAGAATATTTTCTCTCTCTACATTCTCTGTGAATGCATAGAACTTATTGGCCAATCCCGCTTCCTTGATCTCGTAGTCCGTGTATCCATCGCCGATGACGTATACATCACCGAGCAACCCCAGGTTTTTGAGTACTTTCACTTTACCGTTATTTGAGGAAAGTACATTGTCAGGATCAAATCCGGTAATCCTTCCTTCATCATCAAAATGGAATGAATTCGCGTGAACGTGATCTTCTTTCACGCCGTATTCGGTCACAATCGGGACTATGAAGTCCTTAAAACCATTGCTTATAATGTAGATGTGATCTTTATAAGTTTCAAAGAAGTCCTTATTTCGTTTGAAGGAATTTGAAACTTTTTCCTTTAATGAATCGATCAGCGAACCCAGGTGCTCTCTTCTTGCGTTGAGCAGCCCTATTCTTTGATCCAGGGATTCCCTGAAATTCAGGCCCCCGTCCATTCCCTTATCGGTGATATCTTTAATCTTCTGAAGCCTTTCCTTCTTTTCGGGATGGCTTTCGAGTGATATTTCCCCGAGAATGTCAAGTGCCTCCACCTTTGTAAAAGTGGAGTCAAAGTCTATGATGAAGTATTTTTCCAAGTCAGTTTAGATTTCGCTGCAAAGATAAAAGGGCGATTGGTTAAAGTATAGTGACTTGGGGAACATTTAGCGGTTAGCTTACAACTGACAGCTAATAACTAACAATTATTGTGGGAGAGAGGTTGAAGTCAAGAATGAATAATGAATAATGAAGGATGAATAATGAATAATGATAGGGTGAATGGGGGTTGGTCAGTTTCTGACCCAAATAATTGTTATATTTAACTATGCAGGGGTTATATGCACGTATTGCTTTTGTGTTGCTATTGTGCATCCC
>JAHEKQ010000076.1 GCA_024638265.1 Flammeovirgaceae bacterium | reverse complement strand
CCCTGCGGACCGTTGATCAACTCCTCTTTGGCTGCCATCACTCCCTCCCGAGCCATATTGATATATTCTGCCACAAATGTAGTCTCCAATTTACCAAATATGTAAATAAACAGCCCTCCAGCGATGCCTACTGCGAGGTATACGGTAACCCCGATGATCAACCCCTGCCAAAAATGCAAATAGCGGTTGTTGTAGAACTCTTTAAATTCCCGGATGGCAAAGTAGATGAAAATCAGGAATATCAATATCCTACTGTCCAGGTAAGGGGGTACTAATGAAGGATGCCTGCCCGTGTAAAAGAGCACGATCATTATCGCTACGCTCAATACCGAGGCTACCAAACCAAACTTAAGGGGTACCCTGAATAAAGGGGGTAAACTGTTAAATCCCTTCATCCTTCCAACTGTATTTCCCATTCACCACAACCCGCACTTTACCTTTCAGTTTTATTGGGAAGTAAGGTGAATTGTCAGATTTCGAAACATTTTCGTTTTCGGTGAAATTCCATTCATGCTCTGGGTCAAGGACTGTAATCTCAACAGGCTCCCCTTCCCTGATTTTTCCCCGCTCGATTCCGAATAGATCAGAGGGTCCTGCTGTCACTTTCTCCAGTAATTGATCAAGTGAAATGGATTCAGATAATTTGACCAGGTCACTGGCAAGGGTCTGAATGGAAATGATACCTGGGTCGGCCAGGTCGAATTCCAACTTCTTGGATTCTTCGTCCTGCGGGCGGTGATTACTGTTTATTATATCTATGGTCCCATCTTTCAGGTACTTCAGCATCGCTTTATTATCTGACCCGGTTCTGAATGGGGGCAGTACCTTCATATTCGTATCAAATCCATCCAGGTCTTCATCTGTATAGGTAAGTTGATAAGCTGCCATGGAGCATGTTACCCTCAACCCGTCACGCTTGGCCTGTTTTATCAATTCAGCACTTTTGGGTGTAGAGATATTGGCAAAATGGAGTCTGCCCCCGGCATATCGAAGAATTTCAAGGTCCCTTTGAACAGATATTTCCTCAGAAATATTGGGAATTCCCTTCATTCCCAGGAAAGTACTCACCTTTCCCTCATTCATCTGCCCACCTTCACTCAGGGAATTATCGATGGGAACCTGGATCAGAACACCATCAAATTTGTGAAGGTATCTCAGCGCTTTGACAAGGGTTTCTCCTTTTTCAACGGGTTGAGCATCCGTAAAAGCCAAGACCCCATGTTCATGAAGGTCGATCATTTCTGTCAGGAGTTCACCCTTTCGGTCTCGTGTAAGTGCGGCGAGGGGGTAAACATGTGTTCCATGATCCCCATTTTTGCCCAGGACATATTTCACTTCGTTCTTGGACTGTATTACCGGGTTAGTATCCGGAAGGGCAAATATCCTGGTGAAACCTCCGCGAAATGCTGCTTCCCGACCTGAGTAAATATCTTCTTTGTGTTCGTAACCGGGATCACCCATGAATGCCCATGTATCAATCCAGCCGGGGGTAGCGATCATTCCCTTACAGTTGATCTTATTTTCACTGCCGCTTACCCTGGCTCCGATTTTCCGGATTATTCCACGCTCCACAGCGATATCCACGACTTTCCCATGATGTTCTGATTGATTGTCGAATACTTTTACTGACTTAAGGATCGCCTTCATTATTTTATCAGTTTAAATATCATAACCTCACCCACCAGGAACAAAACAGCAATTAATAGAGCATATTTCCATAAAGGCGTAGGTTGGTACTTCGCATAAAGGACTTTTTGGTCATCCTGTGATTCAAATTGGTCAAAAATCTCAACTACTCCCCCGTCAAACATACTTCCTAATTCAGAAGTACTTTGCTGCGTGAGTAAGGACTCTCTCTTGTCATTATTGAGTGCTATTTTTTCTACTTCAAGATCATTTAATATTACGTCATAGATTCCGGCATCAATTTCGGTAGCCATGGGTTCAATAATTACCCTGTCCCCGGAAAATCGTTGTTGTGGAATTATCTCTCCGTTACTGTTCCTGAGTTTCAGTAATGCATTTCTGGGAACAGAATCCAAAGTTATCTCAAACTGGCTGTCGGTGAGTGACAAATAAATATTTTCATCACTTTCCATTCCCGTTATCGCCATCTTATACATTACCGGGACAAAGAGTGCATGGAGCGTGAAGTCTGTGAATTCAGTTTCGAACGGCGTACTGAAAATGTAGATACTCCCCCTTCGAGATATTTTTGAAAGGAATGGCTGTCCGTTGGCAAAACGAAGGAGGGCATCTCTGTCATTATACCAGGACCATATCTTTGTTGCTGAAGGCATCTTCATATTTGGATTCTGATCTTCAAAAACATCAGAAAAAAACGGATTTCTGAAATCAGGCGATTGAAGATTCATTGTTACACTCGAATCATTGGATGAAATCGAAACACCCAGAAACTCGCCAAAACTATCAATCTCCGAATCTGAGGATGGGATAATAGCTATTGATCCTCCTGCATCCAGATAATTGGTTAAGAGTACGGAAAGCGAGTTATCAATCTCCCTAATACCATTAATTATTACCAGGTCTGACGCGGTAACCTGTGAATAATCAAGATTTGTGGGCTGAAAAGATCTGAAATCAAAAAGGTTCCTGTTGCCATATACTTGTTGCAGCCTGCCACTCGAATTATCCGTCCTGATCTCAGTGATACTCACTATGGGGAACTTCTTCAGGATAAAGTAAAAATCATTGTCAAATATGACAGGAAAATCCTCAATGGTTATCCTTCCCGGGTTGGAATCCTCCAAACTGAAAGCAAGGTCAAATGATGTGATTTCCACTCCCCGGGGAGGAATGGTGATACTATTAGTACTCACCTGGATATCATTTATGAATACTTTCAGATTAAGATTTTCAATTTCGGCGTCACTCCTGTTGACTAGTCGAGCAAATAAGCTGATTCGGTCGTCAGAAAGGAGAAATGGAGTCTCAGTATAAACTGAATCTATAAAGATATTGGCATTCGAGTTAAAGCGAATAGGGATCATTCTTACATTCATACTATCTAGAACGGCACCTCCATAAATGGAGGTCTGAAAGTCGCTGATCCAATAGTTATCTACCTGGTCAAGATTCACTTCTTCTGATCTGAGTCGCTCGCGGATTTGAGAGGCTTCCCTGGTTATTTTACTGTATGTCAATTCCGTAAGTAGCTCCTTAATCTCCTCACCACTCCTGAAAATATTTGAGAAAGGCATGAAATCATTAGTGATCAGCCTGAATCCAGTTCCCTGCGGATATTCGTCAACAAGGCCATTTACTATGGAAATGGCATGGTCAAAGGCCGGCAAATCCTCATCATATTCATTGGACATGCTGAAGGAATTATCCAGGTAGATCTGAACATTATTTTGGAGCTCTTTTTCCTCCGCTGGGATAAAAGGTCGTGCAAAAGCGATTACCAGGAAAGTTATAAAACCAATCCTCATCAGCAGGATAAGCAGATGTTTCAGGTTTCGCTTGGAACTTGTCTCCTCATTGACCTTTCTAAGGTACCGGTTGCTGCTGAAGTATATTTTCTTTGATTTCCTGAAATTAAAAAGATGAATTATTATCGGAATGGATATTGCGAGAAGTCCGTATAAAAACTGGGGAGCCAGAAAATTCATCAGCTGCAAAAATAGTTGATCCTGCATAGTTTCTGCAAGAACAGCAATGCATATTTCTCTATACCGGGTATTTACGGAACAGAATTACCCGACCTCCTATCAGGCTAGCTCCTTCTTTTTCTGCTGGTTAATCTTATTCTCTTCCCCAACATCAAATGTAACCTCTGCTTTTTTTACACCATCTCTCACTCTTTTAGAGGACGCGAGCAATTGAGTCATATGCCGATTGAGTGGTCGCAGCCATTTGGGAAGTGAATTATCCCGGTAAACGTCAGCAAAAAATACTACCCTTGTTCCCTCGGTGTTGTTCCACACTTCGTGAAAATAAGTATCATCAAATAAAACGCTTTCCCCTTCTTTCCAATAATACTTTTCACCCCCATTGATTATATAGCACTCTCCCTCCGGTACTATGAGGCCAAGGTGATACCTGAAGATTCCTTTGAAAAACCCAAAATGCCTGGGGATTCTCTTTCCGGGACCCAGTATACTGAACATGGCTAGGTTAACCCTTGGCAAGCCTTCCAGTAATTCACGAGTCTTTGGAACAAGGCTGGCATTTGGCTCAACAAACCTGTCAAATGCCTTTATCCCAAATGTCCTCCAGGGAACTTCGTCATGTGCGCTGATGAGCTTTTGAATAGAGTCTACTTCGTGGAATTTGGGTATCTTTTCTTCGTTTTGCAATACTCTCAGGCACTCTTCACGAATGGTTTCCCAATTGTCCTCCAGAACCCTGTATTCCGGAAAATACTTTTCCAGGTCGACTATAGGTGGATTACTTACAAAGAGTTTGAGAAATGCCGTGTAGGGCAAGGTGAGAAGTTCCGGTTTTGTGAAGTATGCAAGTGTAAAGACTAGCGCCAAACTTGCCAATACGATTAAAATAATTTGCATTACCATCATAGTCCACGTTAGCAGCTTGTGAATTTATATCATTATAAGAAACCATGAAATGATTTATGTCAACTTCTGTTGATGATACAACTATTTTTAGGTTCAGTGGTTCAGTGGTTCAGTGGTTCAGTGGTTCAGTGGTTCAGTGGTTCAGTGGTTCAGTGGTTCAGTGAATCTTGTACCAGCCAGCTGGTATAAGATTCAATAAAAAATGCTCACTGCCTTTCGGCAGTAAGCAAAACTATATTGTGGGACATACGGGATTAGCTTTGCTGATCCGTTGTGGGGGCGCCGAAAATCAATTTTGCTTCTACTCCGTAGCTTCGCATTTTTAAGAATCTTTTGTCAGCAAGCTGCCAACGATCCATAAAAAATGCTCACTGCCTTTCGGCAGTAAGCAAAACTATATTGTGGGACATACGGGATTCGAACCTGTGACCTCTTGCCTGTCAAGCAAGCGCTCTAAACCAACTGAGCTAATGCCCCGGAGCAGTTTGGAGTGTGAGTGTGGAGTGTATTCACACAATGGGGCAAAACTACAATATCAAATCAGATTATAAAAGTCGGTAAATACACCTCGTCCCCCTGTCTCCTTGTCCCCTGTCTCCTCCCTAAGCCTGAAACGCCGAATACATCCACACCAGCTTCTCCTGCTCACGAATATAGTCGCTCATCATGGCGTTGGTTCCTTCATCATCGGCATCTGCACTGAGATCGAGGATTTCTCTTTGTTTTTTGAGTAATACTTTGAATGCTTCCAACAAGGAACTCACTGAATCCTGTGCACCGGTAATATTCTTTGCTTCTTTTACTGCTGATTGCTCCAGGTAATCACTGAAAGAATGCAAAGGTGTTTCTCCCAGGGTCAATACTCTTTCCGCTATTTCATCAATTTTGACGAGAAGATCATTGTAGAGCTCTTCAAATTTCAGGTGTAATTCAAAGAATTTCTCACCCTTGATATTCCAGTGAAAGCCACGGGTATTCAGATAGAAAACCTGGTAATTAGCTAAAAGATCGTTGAGGTTTACTGCAAGATCTTTTGATTTATCAATATCTAGTCCAATTCTATTCATTTGTCTATTTTTTGTTACAATAATACAACATCGAAACCGCGCTTATTGTTGTCATTTTTCTTAACTCCCTGACAAAAATTCCGCATTGCCTTTATGAGTCAGATTAATTTCAAGGAGAAAAGAGTATAATCTTACATAATAGGTCCGTACAAGCCATTTTTTCGTTTATTTGAATTAATAAACGAAGGATTTCTGGCAGGGATGAAGACACTCTTCAAATACGAAACCGATAATTTCCACATGACAATCCATGATGCGGCGCCCCGGATCTTCCGTTTGAGAGCCTGGGGCACTGCAAATTACGAGGATGTGTTAAGGATGCTGGAAGCCATTAAGCAGACGATCCCAAAAAACATAAAATCTCACCTGGTTATCAATGTTGATGGGTTAAAATCGTTTCCCTGGAGTTTAAGAAAAACCATCTACGAAGATGCGACTTCCTGGTTTCGCGACGGGCGGCTTCTTCATATGTACCTGGTATACCCGACACCATTTGTGCGAATGGTCGGATTCCTTGTGGGCAAATTTTATACTGAAATCCACCACAGTTATTACGACTCTGAAGAGTCAGCAATAAATCAATCAAAAAGAGCCTTACTCCAGGAAGGGAAAAGCTTCGGTTTAAAGAGTGTAAGAAAAGTACTTGATTTATCTGCTTCTGTGGAAAATATTCAGGTAGACCAACTTTACGAAAATTCCCATGAAAAGGGAGGCGTTTCACTACTCTTACTTAATAAGAAACTTCTACTTGCCAGGTTAAAAGGACATGTAAGTATTGACCAGGTACAGGAAGTAAAGGATGAAATAGTAAAATTTCTTAAAAACGCAGATGTGAGGATTTTAATTTCTGACTTCTCTGGAATTCATGATTATTCCCTTTCCATTGAGCAAGGGCCTGGATTTTTCTCAGCATTTGAGGAGTTCAACATCCGGCAACACGTAGCACTTCCGGTCCTGTTAAGGGATATAGTATTTCAAATTACCGGAATCGAGTTCAAAATGAGGGCTGGTATTTCAATTATTGATTCGGTCGAACAAGCCGTCTATGAAGAATTGAAAGATGAAGGATCAGATGAATATTTAAGACCCAATATCACCGTTCTCGAACACCTGGAAAAAGAAGACATTCAGGACCTTTCTAAATCTGAATTGGAAGGTATTATACAGAGTTTTCAGCAGGATATGATTTCAATTATCCGGGATCAACAGAAGAAAATCAACGTGATCACTTCGGTACTGGATAAAATCACGTGGAGCAATGACTTCGAAAGTAAGGAATTGGACCTGCCAGATGAAGGTGATGCGTTCTACCACCTATACCAAGCCGTAAATGTCCTTCAGAAAGATATCGTCCAAATCAGTGAGCAGATCCAGCTTACCAGTGCCCAGATGGAGAAGACTGTCGAGAAAAGAACGAGGGATATCAAGAAAGCGGAGTCCAACTTGCGATCACTATTGGATAATTATACAAGTCCCATATTTCTACTGGACAGGAATTACAAGTTGATTGACTTTAATAATGCTTTCAACAAACTGATCAATATCGCTTATGGAGTCGAGCTAAATAAAGGTGATGACTTCTTCCAACCTTTTGATGAATCACTAATTCCTCTTTGGAAAGAAAGGTTTGAGTTGTGTCTGAAAGGGCGTAAAAAAGATTACACAGAAAATTATCTAATTGACGGTACGGAGTATTACTACGAGATAAGGGTGTTCCCTATATATATTGAAAGTGAAATTTCCGGCATTGGCGTCTTTGCCAGTAACGTAACCGACCTCAATATTTCTAAAAGGACGCTTGAAGATCAAAATATCTCACTCGTAAAACTCAATAACGAGCTTGATTCCTTTATATACCGCTCATCACATGACCTAAGGGCACCCGTTTCGTCCCTGTTGGGACTGATCAATCTCGCTAAGGTGGTCGACGATGAAGAGGAAATGAATAACTGCCTGGACCTGATGGAAAAGTCCGTGAATAAAATGGAGAATTTTATCAAGGACATCATTGATCACACAAAAAACAGTAAGCTTGAACTTGAACCATCGACCATTAACCTGGATGAACTGCTAGCAGACCTGGTATCTGAATTCGAACACCTCGATCCAACCAAAACGGTAAAATTTGAATCAGAACTTTTGGGTGAATGCACATTTGTTACCGACCGTTACAGGTTAATGACTGTACTGACGAATATCATTTCTAATGCCATCAAGTACAAATCCAACAGGAGAAAACCGGCGGTACACTTATCTATTACCGTTCACCAGGGATCTGCCAACATTGTAATTTCGGATAATGGCCAGGGAATAAAGGAAGACTATCTTCCAAAAATATTTGATATGTTTTTCCGCGCCAATGAAGATAGTGTAGGTACCGGTCTGGGGCTTTACATAGTGAAAGACATCGTTGAAAAACTTGGCGGAACGATCGATATGGAATCTGAATTTGGCGTTGGAACATCTGTACATATTCGAATTCCTGAGCTACAGGTTGCGGGTGACGAAGTTGAAGTTTAATATGCTTATATCTTGTAAGGGATTATATTTGGAGGGATGATGAAAAGCGCATTCCTAAGCATTATTATCTGTATGAATTCAAGCTATGGTCAAATTTCTTCAGTAGAAATACAGGGACACCGCGGTGCCCGTGGCCTCCTTCCAGAAAACTCAATCGAAGGATTTGTAAAAGCTATCGAACTGGGGGTACATACCGTAGAACTCGATGTAATCATCTCAGCTGATCAGCAGGTCGTCGTATCTCATGAGCCATGGTTGAATCCCAAAATATGTCTTGATGAAAATGGGGAGCAAGTAACCGATAAGTCGAAGAACCTTTATAAAATGGATTATCCTGATATAAAGAAATGTGATTGTGGTAGTCTTGGCAATTCGAACTTTCCATCCCAACAGCCAGTAAAAATTCACAAGCCGCTGTTATCTGAAGTGATTAAGGAGTCTGAGCGTGCTGCTTCTATGAGAGGCTGGGAAGTAAAATATAATATTGAATTGAAAAGCAATCCGGAGGGGGATGGTATTCATCATCCCGCACCCAGGGATTTTTCCGAATTGGTCTATGAGGCAATTAAGGAATTGCCCCGGGAACGGGTGAACATTCAGTCGTTTGATAAACGAATTATTCAAACCTGGCATGAGATGTATCCCGACTTTATCCTCGCCTACCTGGTCGCCAACCTCAAAAGCTGGGAAAAGAATATCGAAGAACTCGGATTTCAGCCCGAGATCTACAGTCCCAATTATCGTTTGATCAATAAAAAGAAGGTTGAGCAAATCCATGCAATGGGCATGAAAGTAATTCCCTGGACTGTAAACAAGGAAGAAGATATGAAGAAGTGTATCGAAATGGGTGTAGACGCAATCATTACTGATTATCCTGATATAGCGCTGAAGCTTGTCGGTGAGCGGTAAAGCGGTAAAGCGGTAAAGCAGTTAAGAAGTAAAGTTAACTACCCATTCTCAATTCTCCATTCTCCATTCATCTTCCTCCATTTTCCCTATTACATATCAAATATCAACTATTGCTAATTACCAACCTGAACACAGAGCACTCTCCACCGACCACATTTTACTATCTTTGCCGCCAATGGAGAAAAAATATGATGTATACGGAATGGGGAATGCCCTTGTGGATATTGAGGCGCCTGTTTCTGATGACTTTCTGAAAAAGAACAAGATTGCCAAGGGGATGATGACCCTGGTAGACGAACCGACCCAGCATAAGCTGATGGATGCATTGAATAATTCCAAAAAGGAACTCATGTGTGGTGGTTCGGCAGCTAACACTATCATCGCAGTAAATCAATTTGGAGGGAATTGCTTCTACAGTTGTAAAGTTGCCAATGATCATGAAGGGCATTTCTATATGAAAGACCTCATTTCAAACGGGGTCGATACAAATCTTGAAGAGGATACACTGGTAGATGGGATCACCGGAAAATGCCTGGTCATGGTGACCACGGATGCTGAGCGGACTATGAATACTTTTCTCGGGATCACCTCCGATTATTCCTCCAATGAAATAGATGAATTGCCACTGAGAAATTCTGATTACCTATATATTGAAGGTTACCTGGTCACTTCTGAAAACGGAAGGTTTGCCATGAAGAAAGCCAAAAGAATTGCCGAGGAAAACAATGTTAAAGTGGCCCTTACTTTCTCCGATCCAAGCATGGTGAAATTTTTCCGGTCTGAAATGGAAGATGTCATCGGGGCATCTGTCGACCTCCTTTTCTGTAACGAAGAGGAAGCGATGCTTTTCACCGAAACCAATAATATCGATGATGCAAGAATGGAATTGAAAAGATCTGCAGCCCGATTTGCAATTACACAGGGATCAAATGGGGCCCTGATTTATGACGGAGATACATTCATTGATATTGAACCATATCCCGTCCAGGCGATAGATACCAACGGAGCCGGTGATATGTTTGCAGGAGCCTTTTTGTACGGGATCACCCATGGCCACAGCTACGCCGAGTCGGGGAAACTAGCGAGCCTGGCCTCTTCCAAAATTGTAAGTCAATACGGACCCAGGCTGGATTGGCATCAGGCGCAGGAGTTGTTGGAGGAGATCAAGGCGAGGTAGGGAGGTAGGAGGCAAGAGGCAAGAGGCAGGAAGCAGGAGGCAGGAGGCAAGAAGCAGGAAGTAGGAAGTAGGATGCAGGTAAGAAAATGTGACTTTGAATTATTTCCAGTTTTTGTAAAGTAAGAACAGCTTTTTGCCTATTACTTCGCATTTATTTTTCAAGATTAAATACTCATCTTCGCTAATGTAGTTGCATTTTCTTGCAAATCTTATCCATGCTCTAGTCTCCTCTAAGGAACCTAAAGAGTCTACCAATCTTCGCTTCAATAATCCACTATAATACTTTTTACCCCAGCCTTCAGCGATGTTGGCAGCGATTGAGCGAGATGACCTTCTAATTTGATCTGATAATGAGTATTTTTCTTCAATTGGAAACTTCAAACTTAATCGAAAAATATCCATTGCGAGTTTCTCAGTTAGTTGATAAACCTCTAAATCTGTGAAATACTTGATTCCCATAGATTAATTTATCCAATTATTGATTGCTATATCCTGTCTCCTGCCACCTGCTTCTTGCTTCCACCATATTTTATTCAACAACACTTTGAGAATAGAGAAACTACACTTAATTTTGCACCTCTTTTAGATACAGCGAAGAACAATGAAAAGAACATTCCAACCTTCTCAGAGAAAAAGAAAGAACAAGCATGGGTTCAGGTCCAGGAACGCGGATCATAATGGCAAATCTATTTTGGCCAGGAGAAGGGCTAAGGGCAGGAAGAAACTCAGTGTTTCTGACGAAAAAACCCACAAATAATCTGGTGAAATTATGTCAGCGTCCTTCCCCAAGTCGGAAAGACTGACGGGACGCAGCGATATTTCCCGTCTGTTCAAAGAGGGGAAACAGACATTCACCCATCCGTTCAAAGTATTTTATTTCGCTTCAGGACTCAATGATTCCTGCAGGTTCCTTGTTTCTGTTCCTCAGAAAAATTTCAAAAAGGCTGTAGACCGCAACAAAATAAAAAGGCGGACAAAGGAAGCTTACAGGCTAAATAAACACATTCTTTCAGGGAAAAATTACGACATGGCGTTCATTTACATCGCTAAAGAAATCCTATCTTACGAAACTATTGAAGAGAAACTTTTGGAAATACTTCATCGTTTGAAGTAAAGTGGGAATGAAAAAGAAAGCATATATAGGTCTGACGATAATCCTGTCTCTGGTATTACTAAGCTATACTTATACTAACGATAAGTATTTTCTAATCGCTAAGAACCTAGACATCTTCGCTACCCTTTTCAAGGAAGTCAATGCCCATTATGTCGATGAAGTCGATCCCGCTGAATTGGTGAGTGTTGGTATTGAATCGATGCTTGAAACCCTTGATCCCTACACAAATTATATCCCGGAGGAGGAAATGGATCAATTCAGAACCATGACCACCGGGCAATATGCCGGAATAGGGGTGCTTGTGGGTAATATTAATGGTAAAGTAAAGGTTACTCGAATATACCCCGGCTACTCTGCCGAAAGAGAAGGAGTACTGGTTGGTGATGAGATTATCAGTATCGCCGGAGAAGAAGTGGTGGGTGGATCCATCCCAAGTATAGGTCACCTTCTGCGGGGACAACCCAGTTCGGAAGTTGAAATGATCATACGAAGGGGAACCCGGGGAGAGCTGGTTCAGGTCACCTTGCAAAGAGAGAATATTATAGTTGGAAATGTCCCCTACTATGGAATGATTAACCCATATATCGGCTATATCAAGCTTGAAGATTTTGCCGTTGGAGCGGGTCGCGAAGTCAAAGAAGCACTTAATGATCTTAAATCGAAAGGTGCCAGATCATTAGTACTTGATCTCCGTGGAAATGGTGGCGGTTTACTCAGTGAGGCGGTGAATGTTTCTAACCTGTTTATAGAAAAGGGGAAACCGGTCGTTTCTACTAAGGGGCGAATCAAAGACTGGAACAAAACCTATAAAGCCCTTAACTCTCCAACAGACACTGAAATACCACTTGCCGTCATGATCGATAATGAGAGTGCAAGTGCCGCAGAAATCGTAGCAGGAGTAATACAAGACTACGATCGGGGAATATTGATAGGACGTAGCACTTTCGGAAAAGGTCTGGTACAAACAACAAGGCCATTGGCTTATAACGCTCAACTTAAAGTTACGACAGCCAAATATTATATCCCAAGTGGTAGGTGCATCCAGGCGATTAACTATAACGGAGAGGGTTCTGCCACCTATAGTGAATCGGAACGTGTTGCTTTTAAAACTGAAAACGGACGTACTTTCTTCGATGGATCCGGTTTGACCCCTGACATCGAAGTTGAGGAACAACTCTACTCGGCTTTGGCAAGGAAGCTTTCCTATGAAGGGTACCTGTTTGATTATGCGATTATTTTCAGCGAGAAATATCCTCACAATGGGGATATTCGGGATCTGGTGATTTCTGACGACCAATACGGGGAATTTATCGCATGGATTGAAGACAGGAATATCCTCTATAAAACCAATATGGAAGGTTACATCGATGACATGATGGAAGTGGCAAAGGAAGAATTGTATTTTGAACAGCTTTCCTCTGAGTTTGAAAGCCTTCACAGTTCTATACTCGAGCGAAAAGATCAGGATCTCATCAATTTCAAAAGTGAGATTAAACAGTTGCTGGAAAATGAAGTAGCCGGCATTTGTAAGAATTACTCGGGACAAATCGAATTCTCGTTCAAGACTGATCCCGATATCAGCAAGGCACTTGAACTGCTTGCTGATAATACAGCGTACCGCCAAATCCTGGGGTTCTGAATGAATACCATCCTCTGTATTGAATCATCTGCTCAACAGGGATCTGTTGCGGTATTCAGGGAAAATAAATTAGTCTCTTCCTGGGAAACCAACGAAGAAAGGTCCCATTCCAGGTTACTCGCCTCAGAAATCGATAAGCTAATCAGGGGCTCTGTGACTTATAATGAGCTAAATGCAGTAGCTATTTCTGCCGGACCCGGTTCATATACGGGCTTGCGAATCGGAACTTCCATTGCAAAGGGTATCAGTTTTGCTATGGACATCCCCTTGCTGGCAATCAGTACACTGGATATAATTGCAAGTAAAGTCGGAAGCATGCCTGATCATTGGCTATGCCCGATTATACACGCCAGAAAGAATGAGGTTTATTGTGCTTTGATCAACCACGCTGGAGACAAAGTCCTTGAAGATGCCGCGAGGGTACTCAATCCGGGAATATTTGATGAATATCGCAATGAACAGATCATTTTTTGTGGAAATGGAGCCGACCTGGCTATGGAAATTCTGGGTTCAGACCATTATCAATTTCATCCGGAAATTCTTCCCCATGCCAAGAATATGGGAGCCCTGGCGATTGAGAAGTGGAAATCGGGAGATTTAGAAGATCTTGATAATTTTGAACCGGAATATTTAAAACCTGTTTATACTACTACACCCCGTAAGTAAATGGAAGAGATTGTAAACAAAGTCAGTAAGAGTTCACTTCAGACCATCGACCTAGAAGAATACGTTAATAGAGAGGCTAAAATTGTGGTTATTGACTTGAAGGATCACCTTTTCCAGGGTATGATACTGAAGGAAAAAGACTTCAGGGAATTCATTGCTGAAGAGGATTGGAAGAAATACAAGGGGACTCATGTTGCACTTACCAATAGTTCGGAGGCAATTATTCCTACCTGGGCTTACATGCTGATAGCCTCTCGTTTGAGTGGTGTTGCCTACCGTGTAGTATTTGGTGATCGTGATAAGGTGGTTGAGGATGATTTTATGGAAAAACTCAATCGACTGGACCCGGAAAAATTCAGGGATGCAAAGGTCGTTGTTAAAGGTTGCGGTGATTTCCACATCCCAGAATCTTGCTATGTGGCAATTACGGCAAAATTATCACCTGTTGTGTCCAGTATCATGTATGGCGAACCCTGTTCCACCGTACCGATCCTTAAAAACCGAAAAGCTAAGTGAATATGTGAACGTGTGGACGTGTAAGCAAGTTATTATCCTTCCTCCTTCAATCTTCTTCCTGCCTCATATTTCCAGCCTTCCTGCCTCCATCAACCAAAATTCTCTCCCTGCAGTTGCAATAAAAATCACCCTTCTATTATCTTTGCAATCCTTTTGCTCGAGGGAGCTGAAAATTTTATTTCAGTGAATAGTTTGCGAGTAAGATTTGACTGTCTATTTTTGCAGTCGCTTTTCGCGGGAGGCATGTGGCGGGGGATGAAAAAGTGGGGTGAAAAAGATCACCGACGAGGGTACCGAATTGGGTACCGGAAAGTTCTTTGAATGGTTGAGAAAGATGGAGCGGACCTTTTTAACGAAAGGTTCCCAATGAGAAGTAAAT
>JAHEKQ010000075.1 GCA_024638265.1 Flammeovirgaceae bacterium | reverse complement strand
GAAGAATGGATTTAAGATCAAGAGAGAAGAAGAGGATACTTCGTATGCTGAGATTTTGGTGAAGGATTGGGTTGGGGCTGAGCTAGCAGCGGAGAGCTAGTAGGCGGTGATTGAGTGGTTGAGTGGTTGAGTGGTTGAGTGGTTGAGTGGTTGAGTGGTTAGTGGTTGAGTGGTTAGTGGTTGAGTGGTTGAGTGGTTAGTGACCAACTGCACCCAATTGGCCGGATTATTGTATATTCTCCCATCAAAAAAATCTCGTCATGAAAAAATCCATTCTTTTTTTGTTCCTGCTCGCGATGTCGGGGACCTTATTTGCACAAAAACATATTAAAGTTGACACCAGCATTGGAGGAGCGTTTACTTTTGGGGATTTGACCTCTTACGGAATCTCCGCTGCTGCTGAACCCAAGTTTTTCATCACTCCGCAGATTTCTGCCGGTCTAAGGCTTGAAGGTGCAGTGTTATTCGGGGGAACCGTAACCGCTGATGGGGATGACCTGAGTATTGGAATTTCCAGCAGGGCGGCCCAACTGGTAAAAGGGGAATATTATTTTTCCGAAAATTCCACCCGTCCCTTCGTTGGTGTGATGCTGGGCAGGTATGTCCAGGCCAATATCGGCGCTTCCGGCCAGGGTGAAGCATCCATTACCGCCAGTAGTAATTTCGGCTTCGCTCCTGAATTTGGTGTTACTTTCAACAACTTTAGATTGTCCGCGATTTACCATGTGGTTCCTGGTACTGACCTGGTTTCCGTTCAGAGTGGTACACCTCCGGAAGTACCCAGAAATTATTTCGTATTTACGCTGGGGTTCCAGGCGTGGAGGTTGGATGTGGAATAGCTAACAGCTAACAACTAACAGTTTCTCCTCACCCCCAACCCCCTCTCCGCGATCCGGAGAGGGGGAGTAGGCTATTTTTTTAATCACGCGTCTACGCGTCTCCACGTTTACTCGTCTACCAATTTTTAGTCATTAGCTAAAAAAACATACCTTTCCAGCCTTTCCAGCTCTTCCTGATCGACGTATTTGCCGATCTCACGGCGCCATTGTTCCATGCTGGTGTAGGGCCTGTACTCTTCGAATTCGTGGAGCATCCTCTCTCCTACCCCCGGGATAGCGAGGATCTGCTCTTTAGTGGCGGTGTTGAGTTCTACCGGAACGAAAACGTATTGCTCCAGTCGGGCGACTTCTTCTTCATCCACGTATTTACCGATCTCCCGTCGGAACTGTTCAATATTCACATAAGGACGATATTCCTCAAACTCATGAGCCATGCGGTTACCGACTCCCGGAATGATCTTGAACTCATCTTCAGGGGTGGTATTGAGATTGAAGGGGAGAAACATCTTTGTATACAAATCCGCTCTAGCGGCACTGTCCAGCTTCTCACCCAATATATTATCCAATGCAGTCATTGTAAGATAAGGTCGCCCCTCCGAAATACCGGAGGCCAGCTCTTCCGATAGTCCGGCACCTACCAATTCCTCTACTGATGCGAGGTTAGGATTAACCATTCCGGCAGCAGTTTTAGTTTCTAAGGGCGGATTGGACCTGGGAACCTCTATCACTTCCTCTGAAGCCGTACTCTCCTGGCTGGAGGGTGTGCATGCGAAGAATCCGATTGTAAGTGCTATCAACAACAGGTTATTAAATTTCATTATTGATTTCATTCTTGATCTATTTGATTGGTTTTGATTCTAATAAATAACAAGCCTAGCAGGCCCAGGACTATCATACTCCCCGGTGCCAGCGCAGGTATCGCCCCGGTAAATGTTTCGGAGATCAGTTCCCACCCTTTCATATTGGGATACATTTCCAGCTCAAACTCCCGGTTAGCCTCCAGGTGGAACCAGGTGCCGATAAATCCGCTTATAAGACAGAGCAGCATGACGAGTTGAAAAATCTTCACAACCCAGCGGCTTCCTTTTACGACTACTAACACAAATCCCAGTAATCCAGCTCCGATGAGTGCCAATGGCACAATCTGCCAGCTATCCTCATAATGTCCGAGCAGCAGCAATTCCACCCCTGTTCCGACGAACATAAGGAGAAGGATTATGGTGATTAAGGATTTCAGTTTCATCTGTCTCCGACCCGAATCGGGACGCAAAGATATCAATAGGAGTGAATAGTAGAAAGTAGAAAGTAGAAAGTAGATAGTGGTAGGTGATAGGTGCTAGGGAGGAGTAAAGAGGATAATGAAGGGGAATGTATAGGCCCTGTGTGATCGTCATCCTGAGGGAGTGAACTTTGTGAACGACCGTAGGATCGGCCAGTTTTTTTCTTCGAGGATATTGCAGAAGGCAGCAGGTGATAGGTGATATGTGATAGGTTGTAGGTGATATGTGGTAAGACACTGAAACTAGTTCTTTGTGCCTTTGTGTCATTGTGGTAATTAATACAGACTACAGACTACAGACCACCGACCACCGACTACCCACCACCGACCACCGACCACCGACCACCGACTACCCACCACCGAATATCACTTTCTCCCCAACACCGTGAATACGGATAGCTTCTCCTTCTTTCCTTTTACCTGTATAGGTTCCCAGGCTTCCACTTCCACCAGTTCCTTGCACTTATCGTAAATGCTTTCACTGATCACAATCCCATTGTTAAGATCTTTGGTAAGCGATTCAATTCTTTTGGCCGTATTGACCGTATCCCCTGTGATTGAATAGGCCAGTTTAGCGGAGGATCCCAAAATCCCTGCAACCACGGGACCGGAGTTGATCCCTATACCGATACGAATCTCCCTGTTAAATTTTTCCCGGTAGGTCTTATTGAGTTCCGGTAACCGGTTCCTCATTTCCAGGGCACACATCACGGCATTTTGTTCATTCCTCCGGTGGGCTACGGGAACGCCAAAGGCAGCCATAACCTCGTCGCCAATGAAAAGGGTCACCGTTCCATTGTGTTTTTGAATGACCTCTGTCATAAGACTGTAGAAGTCATTCAGCATTTCCACCACATCTGAGGGTTTTAGCTCTTCGCTGAGGGGAGTGAAATCCCGTATGTCACAAAACATCACCGCTACTTCCCGCTGCTCACCCTCGAAAACACTCAGTTCTGTCGTAGATGCAAGGGTCTTTTCCACTACCGGTTGCGGAACAAATTGTCCGAATACCTTAAGGGTTTTTTCCTGCTCCTCTACTTTAATCTGAAGCTTTGTCACCAGGTCCTGGTTCTGGTCTACCTGGTCTTCCAATTCCTCATATACAATTGCATTCTCAAGTGAAATGGCCAACTGAGCAGAGAGAAGGTTCAGGCTTTCCTGGATTTTACGGGTAAAGGCTCCGGCCGTTAGTGTATTCTCGAGATATACAATTCCAATTAGCTTATCGTGGTTTAACAGGGGCATACATAGTATTGAACGGGGTTCCCTATGAGCCATATAGGGAATATCACTAAACTGGATATCCCTCTTCACATCGTTAATTACAGTAGATTTTTTGGTCCTTATCACGTAGTGAATTATTTCACGCGGGACGATATACGATCCTTCCTCATCGGGTTTATCATCCAGTTTTCTTCCATCAATAAGTACCACTTCACTATTGATATCTCTTTCCGCTTTAATTTCCCATTCTCCATCCCTTTCAATAATGAGCAAGCCTCGTTCGGCCCCGGCATTTTCGATAAGGATCTCCATCATCTTCTCCAGGAGGCGATTCAGATCCAGCTCGGTGGAAAGCACTTGCAAGCTCTTCACGGTACTCAGGAGATCAATAGTCTCCGCGGAACGGATTTCGGAGGTATTTCCCCCCAATGAAATAGTCCTGGCCATCCTTATAGTATTGCCATGCTTTTCCAGCAGGTGATTCGCTTTTGATTTGGCTCCCCATCGAAGGTAGAGATCGTAGGAATACTGGAAACAGCTGGAGGCTTTGTCTTCGCGATCAATACCCAGGTAAAAAATTCCGGCCCTCTCCCATCCTAAGGCTTCTTCATGGAGGTTCCCCGCTTTACGCGCCATATAAATAGCATCGTCGAATATTACCCGCGCATCCGAAATCTTTCCAGTAGATTTGGCTAGCTCAGCTTTTGCCAGTTCGTAATAGACTCCGTAATTGAAAGGCGCGTTTTCTGCATAGGTCTTCAATCGTTTTAATGTCGACTTTACCTTTTTGGCCTTTCCCTCAAGATTGCACTGAACCATTACATACAGGTAATCATAGAGTGGTACGAAGAAAGAGGCTGCCGCTGCCTCGTTAAATTCACTTGCCGCCACAAGTTCGGATTCTGCCAGCTCATACTGATAAAACAGCAAAGCCATATAAGACTTAAGCAAGTGAATATTATGTGTGGCAATCGGGAAATTCTCTGAATGATGTACCGGAATCATTTCCTCTTCATCATAGACTTCGCCCTTCAATATCCATGGATTTGCCACCTCATCCGAAAGGTTGATGATAGCCTGGTAATACATATTTATTCGCTGGAGGGTGGTGGGCTGATTCAAGGTATTTACTACTGAAACGATCTCTGAAGACCTCTGGTTGAGAAATTTCAGATCCACTCCCTGGAAAAATGCAAAATAGAGATAGCTATGGATCGAATAGGCGGCTGTTTCAAACGACCCGATTCGAAGTAGTTGGGTATAACACCGGTCGAGTTTTGCCATTATGCCGGATATTGGTTCTTTCCAGTGCATAAGGAAGATATGTGTCTGAAAGGTCTGTATATACAGCAAATCCTCCCTATCCATTTTCTCCAGCACTTTAAGGGCCAGCTTTCCAAAATCATAACCACGATTAAAGCCTCCAAGATATCCGCTTAGTATAAATCCATAGCCCATATACCCATTCGCAGATTCAGGGGCATTGCCTGATTTCAGGGAAATAGAGAGGTTTTTTGAGAGAATCCGGGGTAGCAGATCCGGTTCAACAAAATACGAGGTGGTCATTGCCTGGTTTATCACCTGCAATGCCGCTATCTCTGATTCTTCACTATTGATTGGCAGCTTCTCTAGATTCTCCGAGTTCTTTCCTCTCATCAACAAACTCATGGACAGGACTCCAACAAGCGACTGCCATTTATTCCCTTTGTAAGGAAGTCGGTATCCAAGCTCCCCCAAATAGTCAATTTCAACCTTTAATGCCTCCCTGGGCATTTTTCTTGCCATTAATGACTTAATCGTGGCTAATACAAACTGCTTCCTGTCGATCGTGCTTTGAACCCATTGATCAGCATTTTCAGAAATCAAATCCATTTGCTGATAATCTCCATTTAATGCTGCCAATTCTGCCGCGTACCCGGAGAGTTTAAGCCTCAGATGATAATTATCTTCCGGTCCAGCCCTGTCAAGATAATCGAGGCCGGATTTCATATATTCAAAGGCCGGTCCGAATGCTGCTGACGCCATGGCCTTTTCACCGGCCCTGAGATTGAATTCGGCGGCTTTTATCATTTTCTCTTCCGAAGTTATTACCGACCTTCCCAGGTTGAGATTTGAAACCACTTCGAATATTCTTTCATCATCCTCTTCCAGCTTTTCTGACAAGTAATCTGCGATACTTAAATGTGTTTCTGACCTTTTGGGCTCCCCGATCATGTCATAGGCCATTTCCCTCACGCGATCGTGACCGAAGACCAGGTCCTTTTCGTCCTGGAGGATCAAACCTTCCTGTATAATGTCCTGTAGGGGTAAACTGATTGTTTGCCCATAAAGAAAAGTAAGCAATTCGGTATCGGCAGTGTTCCCAATACAGGAAGCTAATACAAGAAGCTTTTTTGCGTGATTTTCCAGGCGATTAAGCCTTTTCTCAATGAACTGCTCGAGATCCCCGGAAGGATTTGATATTCTTACTTCCTCTTCCTCCCACTTCCATTGCTTAATTTCAGGATCAATTTCCAACAGTTTTTCTCGTACCAGGTTCGTCAATAACTGATTGACATAAAAGGCATTGCCCTCCGTTATCTCCATGACCAAATCAACCAGTGAGTCCTGGTTGACTACACCCTCATGAAATGACTTGTCAATCAGGTTTTTGATATCCCGGGATTTCAGATGCTTCAGCCTGATTATTGAACTGCCCTCAAACGATCTTCCAATATCAATCAGCTTCTGAAGAATTGGATCCCCTTTTTGAAGGCTTTCCTCTCGATAAGTGCCAATTATTAGCAGATATTCAATACCGGTATCAGAGAGCATGCTTTGTACGAGATTAAGCGTATCAATATCCGACCACTGCACATCATCGATAAACAGGACCAGGGGATGCTCTTTACTGGAAACCACCTGGATCATACTTCTCATGGCATATCTAAGTTGGTTTCCCGCTTCGGAACTCTCCAGGGTTGCTTGTCCGGTTTCCTCTCCAAGCAGGGTTTCCAATTCGGGGATAATGTTTACCAAGATGCCGGAGGCATTACCAATACCCTTCTCAAAACGCTCCTTCCAATAATCGATGGACTCCTGATCTCCCTGAGAGAACAACCTGATAAAGAACTGTCTGAAACACTGGGTAAGACCGGCAAAAGGAATCCCCCTTTGAAATTCATCGAATTTACCTTCCAGGAAAAATCCTGAGCTCTTCAATACATCAGGCTTAAGTGCCCTGGTAAAAACGGTCTTACCCACCCCCGACCGACCTGAAATAAGCACTACCTCCCGACCACCTTCCTTTACCCGTTCAAATGCTTCTGTTAAATGGCCAAAGTCCCTGCCGCGGCCGACTAATTTATCCGAAAGTTTGAACTGCCTGTCCTGGCCTTTCCCTGGTATAGTCTTTCCCTCAATTTTCCCGGTTTGCCTCCATTCTTCCAGGCACTTTTTAAGATCGTCGTGTAAATCCGCTGCCGATTGATATCGCTCAAAAGGTATTTTCTGAAGAAGTTTATCAATAATTACTGAAATGGCTTCAGGGACTTCCTTCCTTCTGGAGTGTGCCAAGGGCGCATTTTTGGCAATATGGGCATGAATCAATTGAAGTGAATCTCCGGATTCAAATGGAGGTTCACCCGTAAGGACATTAAAAAAAACAGCCCCCAGGGAATACATATCAGAGGCTTTCGAGATGGATTGTTCCGTTCGCCCGGTCTGTTCGGGAGAAATATACGGCAGTTCATTTTCACTGAAACTTTCCAGGAATACCGGATATTCATCCACCTTACTGCCTCTGACAGACCCGGTAAGGCCAATAATAACAGGCTTTTTACTTCGGGATTTCAGGATTATATGGCCTGGATTAATACGGGTATGGATATAGCCGGATTGGTGAAGGTATTGAAGTGAATCGGCCAAATTGACTGCCAGTTCAAGGAACTCCCCGACTTCGGCCACTTTAGCTTTGAAATATTCCTGACAGGATTTACCGGATACATATTCCAACACGATCCCTTCCCTGCCTTCCAGTTGCTCTCTATCCAATGATTTACGGAAACCGGGGTGGTCACCCTCGGAGGTTATTTGCCATTCCGAATCGAGCAATTTTGAAGATCCCGATGTTTTCGCTGATTCTGAAACCACCTTCAGGAGCCTGTTTCTGCCAACCCTATATAATTCAAATAAAGGGCCTTTACTCATCAGCTTTAACTCAGCAGGCTCCATCGGTTATGTTTGCTCATTTATGAATTACTAAATTTATTGTCTATTTTAACTATTCCAAGATATTCCTTTCAATTACCCATGCTATGCCCCGACAAAAAGCGGTTGCTTTCCAAATCTATCTGACCCAAGGCAACGAAGAAAATGCTGCTGCAAAACTCAGGGAACTGGGTAACCCTGCCAATGTAATGCAACCTTCACTCCTTACCCGGGATGCGCTTCCCACCGTACACTTTGCACGGTTTCTTGTTGCCCCGTCCATTACGCTGGACGGCAAAAATATCGAGGCTAGTATCTTGTATTCAGCCAATATTGATGTAGCCGTTCAGGAACATTGGAACAATCTCGCTACTGCAATCGGGGGGTTTCTGCATGAACTTTTCCTTCTCTGTGAGGGATATGAGGCTGAAAAAGCGGATGATTCCTTGCTTATCCAGTTTATGTCTGCCCATTTTATAAAAACACCCGCCTTTTATATAGGGGCTCCAGACAGAACCGTCGACCGGATTCATATGGAAGATTATCTGCATCGAAAAGTGGCGGAAGTAATCAATGAAAGAGATAATTCAGAGAATTCATCGATTGCCGTTCTGAATAAAATCCAAACCTGGCTATCGTCTGATGAAAACAAATACAAAAACCGACTGAGTGAAGAGTCCTCCAAAACCCCCCGGATAAAATGGATTCCTGCTTTTCTAACATTTCTTTTTACCCTCGTTTTACTCGTTGTCAACGGGCTGATCATATACCCACTCATCCACTTCTTTTACGAAAGAAGGTCTAAACCCCTGGGGCTGGACATCAATCAACTTAATGCGGAAGACCTGGAAAAAAAGATGGCCCCGGAAAATATTGTTTACCAAAATCAACTCTCACAGGTATTCGTCACCAAAACCGGATTGAGAAAGTTCGTCCTCTGGGTGAATCTCCGTGTTACCCAGATTCTTGCCAGGGTCATATTTGTAAAAGGAAAATTACTGGGCACTCCTACTATTCACTTTGCCCGATGGGTCATGATCGATGGGGGAAAGCGCTTCGTATTTTTCAGTAATTTCGATGGGAGTTATGATGAATACCTGGGTGATTTTGTTGATAATAGTGGGTGGGGCCTGAATGCCATTTACGGAGCCTCCAGGGGATATCCCACCACAAAATTTGTCATGGGTGGCGGGGCCTACAAAATTGGTGAGTTCCTTGGCTGGGGCCGATACAACCAGGTGGAAACCCAGGCATGGTACTCAGCCTACCCGAACCTGGGATTGTCCCAGATTATTAATAACTCCCTGATACGGGAGGGTTTGTACAAAAAGAGCCTCAGCGAAAAACAAATTGATAAACTCTTAAGAAGGATCTGATATGACCATGGTTTCCAATCCACAATCCATTGAATTGGATGATATACAAGGCATTCTCGTTAGGGGCTATGGTCAGTTGCGTTACTGTCATTTTTTCTTTGTTCAGGTCATCGACCCTGAGATTGGCAGGGACATACTACATGAGCTAATCCCCAAAATCACCCCGGCCACAGTATACGATTCCAAGACCAGCCTGAATATCGCATTTACCTACACAGGACTCCAGGCGATGGGCCTGTCGAAAGAAAATGCGGATAATTTCCCTATTCCCTTTCAGGTAGGCATGACCGATAATGTCAGGCAAAGGATGTTGGGGGATTGGGGAGAAAGCGATCCTGAAAACTGGTTTGTTGGTGGAAAAAACGGGGATGAAATACACGCCATGGTGGTGATGTATGCCAATACCGAAGCTGAAATTGAAAACTTCAGGGAAGAAATCAGAAAGCATTTGTCGACACATAAAAGTGGCAAGAATGCGATAAAGATCGTTTACGAAATTGGAGGGTATCGAAGGGAGGACGGAAAAGAGAATTTCGGTTTTCACGACAGCATTTCCAACCCGGTGATTAAAGGGAGTGGAAGGACGGGGCCCGACAACGACATTATTGCCAGCGGGGAGTTTGTTTTGGGCTATCTCAATGAACATGAACAGTACCCCTATAGTCCCCTGATCACAGACTCACAGGGAAATCTGAACCTGCTCCCTCCGGATGCGAATGACTCGGGACATAAGGACCTGGGAAGGAACGGAACCTTTATTGCCTTCCGGCAAATACAGCAACACGTAGATAAATTCTGGGCATTCATGGAATCCAAAACCAACAAGCCCAATGGAGAAACCGATCCCCATGCTGCCGTTAAACTCGCGTCCAAAATCATCGGGCGATGGCCGGGCGGAGCACCCCTGGTAAAACATCCGGACCAGGATCCGGGAGTACAATCCACGGATAATGATTTTGGCTATGCAAAAGAGGATCCCTTTGGGATGAAATGTCCGCTGGGCTCCCATCTCAGAAGAAATAATCCACGAGACAGTTTCCGGGATCAGAATCCTAAACAATCCCTGAAAGTCACTAAAAGACATCGCTTGATACGACGTGGCAGATTATATCAGACCGGGACAAAAGGAAACGAGGAGTATGGGCTGTTATTTATGGGCTTAAACGCCGATATCGCCCAGCAATTTGAATTCATACAGCATGTATGGGCCAATAATCTTCAGCCTAATAAGAAAACCCTTTATAATGACCCCGATCCGGTAATTGGCGTTCCGGATCCGGCCGATCCCATCCAACAGCAGGGAGACCACAATTTCAGGTTTGCCATGCAGGGAGATCCTGCTTGCCATTACATTGAAGGCCTGCAGCGATTTGTTACGATCCGTGGGGGTGCCTATTTATTTCTGCCCAGTCTGTCCGCCCTGCGCTACCTTACCACACTAGGTGAGGCTCAACTTCCTCCTCACTCCTGATTCAGGAAATAGTTTCCATTTCCGGATGTTCCTTTTGGTAAGTGGCCGTACCGTTTTTCCATCTCCTGTAACTGGACATGCTGTGGTAAATGACCCGGCGGGCACGATTCATCCCCCCGATTGGCCGGTGCTCAGGCAACGAGTGCCAGGGAGAGAAGTCATAGTTCTGACCCTCTACATTCTGACTTTCATTCCAGGAATACTTCTTGAGAATTTTTAAGGTAGCGACCTTCGTAAAAGGTGATTTCCACTTTTTAGAGGCATTTTCAATGGGCATTTTAACCGGATCTTCCTGGAACTGCACCATGAAATCATATAATACTTCCTGTTTCCCGAGGGTTTTTATGATGGCCTCACGGAGGTATGAGCTCCCCGGTTTTTTTGGAATCTTATCCTCCAGGTCTTTTTGTGGCTTAACCATGTATTTAACGGCCCGGTCCACATCCCCAAACTGGTAGGGAACCGTGCTCCAAAAGGGAATCTGCAAAAGATTACCTGTCTTGATAAAAGTATTTTTCAGGCGCATGGCCACCATCAGGGTACCCCAGTGCCAGGGCAGAATCAGTTGTTTCATCTTTCCATAGGCGATCATGGTAAGCAGCTTCTGAAACTGGTGTACATTTGCGATAGGAAAAGTAGGCATACTCACCAACAGAAAATCCTGCGCATCATTATTCTCATAACTGGTGATAAGTTTCTCACCCGGCACGTCCTGTACTTTTATCGCAAATCCGCGGACATCCTTCTTAACATCATCCTGCATCTTCGTACTGGAGCTTGATATCCTGATTTTACAGGGATAGGTTTTAGGGGTTTTAAAAATCCCGACCTGAAGTTCCTCCGGTAAATTCTCCTCTACGGTGAACTCCCCGTCTAGCAATGCGTGCATCTTGGGATGTGCCTGGCGCTTGCTCTCCCCTGGTGCATATAACTTATCGAGCTGATAGATCAGATCATGGGCAATCTTATAGATATATTCATCCTCCCCCTTGATGGGGTACTCCATCCCTATTTCAGGTACTCTTTTCATAGGCTAGGGTTTGAAGGCCTTGGCTACCGCATAGGTATCGAACATCGACATTACGGATATGACCATACCATTTTCATCGAATTGAAAAATCATGGCAAATCCCGTCTTGTATACATTATGTGGTGGAGCAACCAGGGTGACACTTTCCATGGGCATATAAAATACCTGGTAAGCTTCATCATCGCCCCCGATAAAGACCGGGTTAGCTTCGAATGTGGCCGGTTGAATCGCCTGCCCCTGTGCTCCAAACATCTTCATCACCCCATCTCTGCCTTTAGCCTCCCCCGCCCAGGGAATAATGTCTGACGGCCCCTGGGTAGTCCAGACCACATCTTCCGACATCATTCCCAGCAGGCCTTTCATTCCTTCTTCTTGTTTTTGTTTATCCGGGCTGGACATCATTTCGAAGTAGCCCAGCATCGTTTGCATTCGCTGTTTGTTTGTCATAGCTGTTTAGGTGGTTAAGCAGTCTTAAGCTACGAAAATTTTGGGAATAGAGGTTCAGAGGTTCAGAGGTTCAAAAGTTGTTCATGGGGGAGTTCACGGTTTCACGAGACTCAGGTTCACGGGGTAAAAGTTCAATTGTACTCCTTGTCTCCCCGTCACCTTGTCACCCTTAAAAAAATACTCCTCCCATAATTATCCGCTTCGAAGAAAACACCAATTGAACCATCTTGCAAAAGCGTCATACTGGAATACGCCGCGCTGCCGGGATAGATTTCTTTTTGTACTTCCCAGGAACGTCCTCCATCACGGCTTACTTTGAGGGTCAGATTTTCGCGGGTGGTGGTGGAGGCAGGGTTTGAGAAATACAGGAGGTCATTTTGCTTGTCGAATAGCAGACTCCCATTACACCCAGGGTCCACCAAGCTCGAATCCGCCTCACTCACCCAGGTCCAGCCCTGGTTGACCGACCGGTGGGTATAGCGGATGCCCGCGCCATTGACACGGCTGCTGATCAACCATTCCCCAGTTCCCAGTTCCACGATTTTGGACTCATCCCCGGGTGTGATGGGTGTGGGCAATAATTGCCAGGACGCCCCATGATCCATGCTTTGGAAGACATGCATGCCCTTTTCGAGGTTGACCAGGGTATGCACCAGGTATCCCTTGGAGGTCTGCCAACCCCGGCCCGAGGTGATAAATTTGAAATCGGACTTCCATTCCGGCGGGCATATTTCATCGGTGATGTCTCTTGGTTCGGTCCATGATTTCCCATGATCCTTGCTGCTTGTAACCATAAATCGATACTCCCCCGGAGCTTGGTCATGGTCCATGTAGTTGAAGAATAGGAGCAGTTCACCGGTTTGTTGATCTAATATAAAACAGGGATCGGAGGCGGATTGTCCCTCCGGGAAGTCGACGATTTGTCCCATGTCCGTCCATGACTCCCCCTATCATAGATATCATTTGAGTTCAAGGGTTCACGCGACGCAAGTTCACGGGGTACAAGTTCAAATGTTCGATTGTTCAAATGTTCAATTGCTCAATTGTTCCCTTGTTCTCCCTACAGGATCTCTTTCGGCACCACTCTTCTCCACCACAAGGAGAATCGCTTTTGCCAGGGAGTTTCGCCATCGGGATTAAAGTCAGGGGTGATTTTCCAGGCATTTTCCGGTTGCTTGTCAATCTCCATAGCCATTTGAAGATCTCCTGCGATCTTATCATCACGGATAATGGCGATGCATTCCGTATTCAGATTGGCACTACGCGGATCGAGGTTAAAGGTCCCTATGACGGCAATCTTTTCATCCACTACCATGGACTTGGCATGCAGTCCGAAGATGGGCGCGTAGTCCAGTGTTTCCTGCAGGGCACCGGTCATTATCTCGTACCGCACCCGGGCATCGGGCTTGAATTCGTAAATATTGACGCCGATATCCAGCAGTTTCTGTCGGTCGCGCTGGTAGCCGTGAAAAGCTTCCAGGTTATCGGTCGATCCCAGGCTGTTGGTGAGAATGTCAATTTCCACTCCCCGTTCAATGGCCTCCCTGAACAGGTTTTGGCTGAGTTCCGTAGTCACCAGGTAGGGTGACTGAATGGATACTTTTTTCTTTGCGCGGGCGATCAGCTGGACCAGCGAATCCGTACATACTCCTCCACCCCTGAATCCTTCCGAACGATCGTTTTTGCCCGGGACATCAGAAACGAATCGGACATCCTTTACCCAGACCAGGTCACCGGATTCCATCACCTCTTCAAACGCGGCCGGAAGGTTCCTGATCCTTTCCCGGATCTGGGGCCAGAAGTTATTCGGGTTGCAGGCATACTGGTGCAGGTACTCGTACTTCACTTCCGTATTCAGATTATAATCCGCCGTATCGAGAATATCCAGGATATCCACACTCTGTGAATCATTCCAGAAAGCTTCGAATGAAGCGCTGACCTCCTGTACCGCCTGACCCATAAGCAGTACATCCCTGTCACGGAAATTGTATTCGTGATCGTAATCGAAATATTCATCGGCTACATTTCGTCCACCCGTAATTACCACCTTATCATCAACGATAAAAGTCTTGTTATGCATCCGCTGGTTGAATCCCAGGAAATCCTGCCGGGCAGACTTTATCATATCGCCAATCGATTTCCCAATATTCGCACTGGGGTTGTATATCTTGATAGAGAAATTCGGATGGGCATCCAGAGCCAGCAGGTCATCCCCGTCGGCCTCCACCATGATATCATCTACGATCACCCTGACCTTTACCCCATCGTCTGCCGCCCGCAACAGGTAATCTGCCGCGATCAGCCCGATATTATCGGTACTGAAGATGAAATACTGAATATCAATCGTCTTCTCCGCCGCTTCTGTTAGCCAGGCCCGGGTGACCATCGACACATCTCCTTCTTCCAGCGTGTAAACCCCTGTGCTTGCGTTTAGCAAGGAATCAAGAGGAGCCAGGTGCACAGAAAGATTCCTTCCCTCGTCCAGCTTAATCTGCGAACAAAACTCCCCTTCAAAAGCCGCGTATTTCGGCGGGGGCTCCGCGCAAGCAGACAGGATGACTGCCAGCAGCAATAAATTTGGGAATGAGGTTAGATGCTTTTTGATTGCTGAAGATAGTCTATTTGTGATGCAAGTTATACCTCCTTGATGAATGGGGTAATCAATTGATCATAGGATCATTTTATCATACTATCATTCTATCAATGGATTATTCTATCATTCTATCAATAAATTCAATTGCTCAATTGTTCAACTGGTCTCCTCGCCTCCTTGTCCCCTCGT
>JAHEKQ010000160.1 GCA_024638265.1 Flammeovirgaceae bacterium | reverse complement strand
CTATGAGAAAACTGGATATGAAAAAACTCATTCTCCCCGTGATCTTTTTGCTGGTCCTCACCGAGGTCGTCCAGTCACAAAGTTTTTTCAATGACCGCCATAACCGGAGGTTTTTGTTGACGGGTGGTGCTGGCGTTTCTACCTATTATGGAGATTTGAATGCACCAAAGGACATCCTCGATACTGAGCTCCAATTTGCCTTTGGGATCAAATTTATGGTTACCCCTCAAATTGGAATTAGATCGGAACTGCAGTTTTATCGAATTGAAGGATCTGATGCAATTAAGGCATTTCCCTCCACTATTGAATATCGAAATCTTTCATTCTTTGCTAATAATAAAGAATGGAACATTATAGGATCCTATGATATTCTACCTGCCGGAAGCAGGTATTACCAAAGACCTCCTATTGCACCTTATGTGATGGCTGGTATTGGACTCACATGGCACCGGCCCAAGGCAGAATACCAGGGCAAATCCTATCCTTTAAGACAATATAAAACTGAAGGAGTATCGTACTCACCGGTTACCGTAGTAATTCCGGTTGGAATTGGTGTAAAGGCGAAAGTAGGTCCGTACATCAACGTAGCTTTGGAATATGGATACAGAAAAACCTTTACCGATTATTTGGATGATGTTAGTAACAGGTATGCTGATCCAGCTACAATTACTGATCCAATTGGTCTTGCATTATGGGATAGAGGTCCTGAAGTTGGGTATGAACCAAAAACGGGTGGAGAAAGAAGAGGAAATCCGGACAAGAACGATTCCTACATGATCCTCTCGGCAAAAGTAGAATACTACATCCCTGCTAATATTCTTAATCTTTCGGATATTAGAAGAAGGCCTCCCGGACGGAGAAAGCCGAATAGAGGATTCAGACTCTTTGGACGATAACAATTTTGCCCCGGACAACTCGGGGCTTTTTTTATGCGATTATCATTCCTTTTTATTATCACCCTTATTCTGGCTTGTAAGCCCGAACAGCCTAAACAATCTCCAAATATTATCCTGATCCTGGCAGATGACCTGGGCTATGGTGAGACAGGAGCATATGGACAGGAGAAAATCGAGACTCCACATATAGACAAGCTCGCCGCCACTGGATTGAGATTTACGCAATTCTATTCCGGGGCACCGGTTTGTGCACCAGCAAGATCTGTACTGTTGACGGGGCTTCATTCAGGACATACACCGATCAGGGGAAATCATGAATGGGCGGAAAGAGGGCCGGTATGGGATTTTGAGAAAGCAAGCAAGGATCCGAATCTTGAAGGCCAGTATCCAATGCCTGATACAGTATCAACTTTGGCTAAGGAGCTTAAAAAGAGTGGCTACACCACCGCAATGGTTGGTAAATGGGGATTGGGAGGTCCATTGTCTAACAGCATTCCCAATACAAAGGGGTTTGATTATTTCATGGGATACAATTGCCAAAGGCAAGCCCATACCTACTACCCTCTCCACCTGTGGGAGAATCGGGAAAAAGTAAAATTGAATAATGAATTAGTGGCTCCCGGAACAAAACTAGATGAAGAAGCAAATATCTATAACTGGTCGAGTTATAGTCCTTTCAACCAGGATGACTATGCTCCTGATATAATGCATCATGCAGCATTGGATTTCATTGAAAATCAATCAGACAGTCCATTCTTTCTCTACTATGCCTCCCCTATTCCTCATATGCCCCTCCAGGCGCCTGAAAATTGGATTGATTATTACAGGGAAAAATTCGGCGCAGAAGAACCATATCTGGGCAATAGGGGATATTTTCCCAGCTTATATCCCAAAGCTACCTATGCAGCCATGATCTCCAGGCTGGATGAGCAGGTAGGAGAAATCATCCAAAAGCTCGATGAAAAAGGGATTCGGGATAACACCATTATCCTATTCACCAGTGATAATGGACCCACCTATAACGGAGGGACAGACAGTCCATGGTTTGGAAGCGGAGGGCCATTTCGTTCTGAATACGGCTGGGGTAAAGGATTCCTGAAAGAAGGGGGAATACGTGTACCCCTTATTGTCAACTGGTCAGAATTGGTGAATAAAGGAGCAACAACTGATCATATCGGTTCATTCCAGGATTTCTTACCAACCCTGCTCGAACTGTCAGGCCACAAAGAAAAGGTTCTAACTGACGGTGTTAGTTTTGCCCCGATGTTGTTGGGTAAATCCCAACCCGAGCATAATTACCTGTATTGGGAATTTCCTGAATATGGAGGGCAACAAGCAGTTAGGTTGGGCAAATGGAAGGCTATCCGATCCAATCTCAGGAATGATAAGGAAATCACCTTCGAGTTGTTCGACTTGTCATCTGATCCTACTGAATCAAATGATGTTTCAATTGAATTTCCAGAAGTCATAGACAGTATTAAGCAGATCATGGGCAGGGAACATATAGAATCACCCATAGACCGTTTTAAATTTAAAAGCCTGGGAGACGATATTAATTAATATCCAGGGGCCTAGGTACCAATCAATTTTTTAATTTTGCGACTTCAAATAATTGCATGAGCATGTCTGAATTGTCAGCAAAATATTCACCGGGGAGCGTAGAGGCTAAGTGGTATAAGTACTGGATGAATAATGGTTATTTCCACAGTGCGCCCTCTAATGACAAGGAGAGCTATACTATTGTCATTCCTCCACCCAACGTGACCGGAATCCTGCACATGGGTCACATGCTCAACAACACCATTCAGGATGTTCTTATTCGAAAAGCCAGGATGGAAGGTAAGGAGGCCTGCTGGGTACCCGGTACGGACCATGCCTCAATCGCAACTGAGGCAAAGGTTGTAAAGCATCTTCGTGAAAAGGGGATTAAAAAGTCTGATCTTGGCCGAGACGAGTTCCTGAAACATGCCTGGGAATGGAAAGAAGAATATGGTGGAATAATTCTCGAACAACTTAAGAAATTGGGAGCGAGCTGTGATTGGGAGCGGACCAGTTTCACCATGGACCCCGATTATTATGATGCAGTTATTCGTGTATTCATTGATCTCTATAATAAGGGTTACATATACCGGGGTCTTCGGATGATCAATTGGGATACTGAGGCAAAGACTGCATTATCTAATGAGGAAGTCTTATATCGTGAAGATGGGGAACAGGCCACCCTTTACAGTCTACGATACCAAATTGAAGGATCGCAAGATCAATATGTAACTGTTGCTACTGTACGCCCTGAAACTATCCTTGGTGACACTGCAATTGCTGTAAATCCGGATGATGAAAGATATAAATCTCTCATCGGAAAAAATGCCCTTGTACCATTCATAAACAGACCTATTCCAATCATTGCAGACTCTTATGTTGACAAGGATTTTGGGACAGGGTGCCTGAAGGTAACACCCGCCCACGATCCAAACGATTATGAAATTGGGCAGAGACATAATTTAGAAGTCATAGATACCATAAATGATGATGGAACACTCAATGAAAGATGTGAAGTAGAAAAGTATGTGGGTAAAGATAGATTTGTTGTCAGGAAGGAAATAGTCAAAGACCTGAAGGAAGCCGGGCATCTGGTGGGTACCGAAGATTTCATTACGAAAATCGGACGTTCAGAGAGGACTGATACTGTGGTAGAGCCTAAACTGTCGCTACAGTGGTTCATACGGATGAAAGATATATCCAAAAGG
>JAHEKQ010000074.1:9993-14972 GCA_024638265.1 Flammeovirgaceae bacterium | reverse complement strand
ATGCGGTCGTAGGCACGGGCGGAGAGTTCCAGTCGGGTCATCGCCTCTTTTAGCATTTTATTGCATGAATCGCTGAGTTTGCAATATTTCTGCATTCCCGAAGAGTTGATCATCGAGTTGGAAAAGACTGAAGGAGAGTCCCGGTAACGATACGACTGGATCTCACGGGCTGCTGTTACACGGTTGCGTACGGTGTTGCTGTTTTCGGCTTTGCCGTTGGAGGTCATTTCATCAAAGCTGACCGGGGTAACTTCTACATGAAGGTCAATGCGGTCAAGTAAAGGCCCGCTGATCCGGCCCAGGTACCTTTGAATGGCCCCCGAATGACATGTGCAGGGTTTATCCGGGTGGTTGTGAAAGCCGCAAGGACAGGGATTCATGCTTGCCACCAGCATAAAGTTGGCGGGATAGTCAAGGCTGACCTTTGCCCTGGAGATCGATACTTTTCTCTCTTCCAGGGGTTGCCGCATCACCTCGAGAACCGTCCGCTTGAATTCGGGGAGCTCATCGAGAAAGAGTACTCCGTGATGGGCCAAGGAAATCTCGCCAGGGAGGGGATTGCTTCCCCCTCCTACCAAAGCCACGTCGCTTATCGTATGATGAGGCGACCGGAACGGCCTCCTGGTTACGAGGGATTCCCTCTTGCCCATCTTACCGGCAATCGAGTAAATTTTGGTGGTCTGCATGGCCTCTTCGAGGGTCAACGGGGGAAGAATTGAGGATAACCTCCTAGCCAGCATCGTCTTTCCTGCACCCGGGGGACCGATCATCAGGATGTTGTGAGATCCCGCGGCTGCGATTTCCATCGCGCGTTTTATACTTTCCTGACCCTTCACATCAGAAAAATCCCAACGATGCATAAAACCATTATTATGGAACATTTCCCTTGCACTTGTTCGCGTTGGCAGGATTTTTTTTCTTCCCCTCAGAAACTGAACCGCCTCACCCAGGGAATCCACCCCAATAACATCGATGCCCTCAACAATCCCCGCCTCATTGGCATTATCAGACGGTAATATGAACCGGTTTAATCTACGGTTCCGCGCTTCCAGCGCCATCGGGAGCACCCCGTGAATTTTCCGGACCGCCCCGTCAAGTCCGAGTTCTCCCATCACCATGGATTTTGCCAGGCTACCGGTCGGGATTTGGTCACTTGCTTCGAGCATACCAAGGGCAATGCCCAGGTCGAAAGCCGTCCCTTCTTTTCTCAAATCCGCAGGAGCCAGGTTGATGACGGTTCGCTTTCGCGGCATCCGGTATCCAAGGTGTTTGATGGAAGATTCCACACGATTTCGGCTCTCCTTAATGGCACTGTCGGGAAGTCCGCTCATCCGGATATCGGTACCCATGATAATATTTACCTCGATCGAGATAAGTTGTGCCTCGATTCCCACAAGTGTACCACCAAACGTGCTCGCAAACATGACCCAAACCTAAACCAAAACAGTTTATCCCAAGGAGACCTGGATGGCGTGTGAGATTAAAAGTCCCCTTTTAAAGCTTATGCAGTGTTTTTTATTGAAAAATATGGGGCATTTCCCCTATTGGTCGATATTTAACCCGAATTCACAACAAATTAAAATATTTGAAACCCCATCTGCCCCTACCGTGTTAAACTTACTGTATACATGGTAATATTGAAGCGATTCGTTAGTTTTCCGGCATGCATATGAGATGGAGGGTGTTGATCTTTGTGGTTTTTCTGATTAGCGCGGAGAGCAGTGCACAGTACGGTTTTGTATTGGGAGATAACCAGAAAAAGGTGGATATACCGTTTGAGATCCATTCCAACCTAGTGGTAGTACCCCTGATCCTCAACAACCGGCTGCCCCTGAAATTCATCCTGGACACAGGGGTGAGAAATGCAATCCTGACAGAAAAATCATATGCCGATATCCTGGATGTATCATACAACAGGAAGTATACCATCCGTGGTGCGGGTGGTGAAAAGCTCGTAGATGCTTATGTTACCAACAGTGTCACGCTTGCCCTGCCCGGAGTAGATGGAAAGGGTCATGCTATGCTGGTGCTGGATAACGATTTTATTGAACTCAGGAATTTCCTCGGAACGGAAGTGCACGGAATGTTGGGTTATGAGTTATTCAGCCGATTTATTGTAAAGATCAACTATCAGCGAAGGGTGCTCACCCTCATCGAGCCTCAATATTTCAAACCAAACAGGACTTACCAGGAATTCGACCTTTCGATTGAAGATACGAAGCCTTACATCACAGTACCGATAAAGCAAAAAAACGGAAAGACCTTGCATGCCAAGCTCATGTTCGATTCGGGTGCCAGTCACGGCCTGATGTTGGATACCGAATCAGGTGATTCAGTATATGTGCCAAAAAAGACTCTGGATGCTAATATCGGCCGTGGACTTGGAGGGAAAATTGAAGGCAGGATCGGACGTGCGGAAAGCATGCAGTTCGGCAAATACGAACTCAAGGACCCACTGGTAACCTATCCCTATCCCGGAAGTTATACCGACAGTACCACTTTCAGGAACGGTACCCTGGGTGGGGAGATCATCAGCCGGTTCACCGTTATTTATGATTACGTGCGCGGGAAATTATATCTCAAAAAGAACGGTTCCTTTAAGCGGAAATTCTTCTTCAATATGAGTGGGATTACCATTAAGGCGGTAGGGGCAAGACTCAACCAATTCGAGATCGACGAAGTAAGAAAAACCTCCAATGCCTACAAAGCCGGTCTGCGTTCAGGCGACCGCCTCCTCACGATCAACGGAATAGAGACTAAATCATTGAACCTTAAAATGATTAACGGCAGTTTTAATACAAAACCCGGCCGAAGGGTTAAACTCGAAGTCATTCGCAAAGGCAGGAAAATGCAATATTCCTTCCGACTCGCGAGTCCTATCTAATCCCTCGTAACATTTTCTTTCTCTTGCGGTGGGCGAGCCTCAGATAAGCCTGCATTCGGGATATCTTCAGAGAATTGGTCAGGGTCCGCTTAATCGATTCACTGGTGATTTGGCTCTTTAGTATAAATTCTTCCGCTCCGTCTCTCGAAATATCATCCCTGTTGCTGTTCTGGACAATGGTAATTGGGATTTCCATTGTTTCTTCATTCCCCTTTAAAGCGGTTAGGAGTTTCTTAAGTTCTCGACGGTCAATGTTATCATCGACAACAATGAAATTTGGATGTGTTTTCATGACCTTCTTCAAGGCCCTTCCGGCATCGAAAAATATATCAGCCACATAGGTAATTCCTGAAGCTCTTTTCAGGCGATCGTAAATATCGCTCAGGTCGATCGGGTTGTTGCCGATCAACATCACACTCTTGGATTTTTTGACTTCAGAACTCTGCATTTTCTCCCTACTGGTTTGTATTGTAAGAAACGTTTTTTTGAATCAATTAGTTGAACCGTTCCTGTAATAAAAACTGAATTCCACAACTTAAAATCAAAGACACAAAAAAAGCTGCCCCGGTTGGAGCAGCTTTGGTACAAACATTCGTTTTATTTACCTCGGATCCAATAGCTGATCGATCTTAGCTACCATGTCTTCCAGGTGATATCTCGACATCTGGTTGGAAGTTCTTGAAACCGCTGCATTGGCTCCCCTCCTCAGTTGTTTCAACTCGGCTCTGGCCAAGGCGCTTACATCAGAGTCGGCCTCCAGCATACCTCCAAGCATTTCCACATGCGAGCGTTGCAAATTCCTACGGAACGCATCAATAGTCCTTCCCCTTGATAATTCCGACCAGATATTATTTCTCACATCAGCAAACATTTCAGTGGCACGGTAGGCTTCACTGCCATTCAAGGTTTCGTTTTCAATCATTCTCTTGATCCTGGATTGATTCATCAACCTGCCAAGTCCAAACCTCTGGAGTGACCTGATCTGGTCGATAATACCATCGCGGTTCACCCTGCTGAGAATTCCTTCATCGAGCATCCATTTGGGGGTGGTAAACACGTATTCATTCATCCACCGGACTGCATCTTTCTGCAAATCACGCGGAACATGAACGTGTACATCGGCGCCCTGGTCGTAGGTCTTATTAAATGTATAAATACCACCCACGTTAGTGGAAACATGGCCCACATATCTTCGGTACTGGCCAGCCACCTGGTTGAACAGTTCCTGGAGGTCATCATAATCCTTTCCTTCCTCCTCGGTCCACTCCACGAGATTCGGGATAATCCTCTTCAGGTTAGCCACACCGTATTCGCTGGCTTTCATCGAATTGTCACCCAGATCTTCAGTCTGTGAAGAAGGATCCACCCCATTGGCGAAACCGAACCTGTACATATAGTCATCTTCCACCTCACGGATCCAGCTATGAAGGGCTGCTTTTTCATCATCGGGAGTTCCTGCATCAGGAATATACCTATAGGCCCAATTGATCGCATGCTTATCGTAAACTCCGATTCCAGGTTGCAGTGTCACCCCTTCGTCTTCCGGCTGTGCGACATAATTAAACCTTGCGTAGTCCATAATAGACGGGGCAGTTCCCATTTTAGCTGTAAAGGTGGCCGACCTCAATGAGTCCACGGGGTATGACCAACTCGCTCCCATATTATGAGGAAGCCCAAGCGTATGTCCCACCTCATGCGCTGCCACAAACCTGATCAGTTCTCCCATTACCTGGTCCCTGAACTTAACCGAGCGCGCCTCGGGGTTGACCGCAGCGGTCTGGACAAAATACCAGTTTCTAAGCAGGTTCATGACATTGTGGTACCAGAGAATATCGCTTTCTATGATCTCCCCGGACCTCGGGTCATGGACATGGGGTCCCTGGGCATTCTGTATTGTGGTGGAAATATATCGCACAACTGAATACCTCACATCTTCGGGACTCCAGTCGGGATCTTCCTCCTTGCTAGGAGGATCCATAGCCAGAATTGCATTCTTGAATCCTGCCACTTCAAAAGCTTCCTGCCAATCTTCGATACCCTGCTTGATAAATGGCCTCCACACTTCAGGAGTAGCAGGGTCTACATAATAAACAAT
>JAHEKQ010000074.1:0-9893 GCA_024638265.1 Flammeovirgaceae bacterium | reverse complement strand
GTAAAAAGACCCGCATCGGTCTTCGCCTCCTTAGTGATGATCTCACTATAGGCCTTCATCCCATTTTTGGGTTTGGGCTTGGGAGCTTCGGCCTCTTCCTGGCCCTTCTTTTTCTTTTTCCTTTGGGAGTATCCATCCTGGGCTGCCCCTGCGAGGACAATACAAAGTGCTAGTAGTATTAACTTTCTCATTTTATACATATTAGTTTTTAAAGTCCGTATTTATCTATCAAGTAAATCATGGCCGCCATGGCTGCCGCTCCTAATTCAAGTTCTCTTTTTTCCACTTTATCAAATGTATCTGCCGGTGTGTGGTGATAATTGAAATAACGCTGAGAGTCGGGAAGCAAGCCTAATAGTGCCACACCTTGCTGAGCCAATGGCCCGATATCCGCCCCACCGCCATTCCTGGTAAAATCATGAACCCCGTAAGGTTCAAATAAGGGCTTCCAACTCCTGACCTTTTCCTTTTGTTCATCTGACATCTGGAGGGTAAATCCCAGGGGAATAAATCCGCCGCGGTCCGACTCCATGGCAGCCACATGAACTTCCTTATTCTTATCGGCAAATTCGGCATACTTCCTGCCCCCCCGCAATCCGTTTTCTTCGTTCATCCACATGACTGCCCGGAGAGTGTTCTTTGGCTTGTATCCAATTTCTTTGAGAATTCTTAAGGCCTCGATCGCCTGGACACAACCCGAGCCGTCATCGTGGGCACCATCGCCATTGTCCCAGGAGTCAAGGTGTCCTCCCACGGCAATGTATTTTCCGGAAGTTCCCTTTAACTCGCCCACCACGTTATGCGAAAGCACATCGTCGAGCATCACAGAATGCGTTTCCATAAAGAATCTCAGTCCTGGTTCATTTACTACCCCGGCGAGTATTTCCGCATCCATAGTAGAAATAGCAATAGCGGGAATTTTAGGCAAATCAGGAGCATACCGGAGGCTACCCGTATGGGGATAATCCTCCAGGTTTAAGCCCATCGATCTGACTACCACACCTACTGCTCCGTATTTGGCTGCCTCGGAAGCCCCGGATCCCCGCTGGTTCACTGCGCCTCCATAAGAGGTGAAGGTATTGATCTTCGTGGGATCCATGGCCCTGTTGAAAAACACGATCTTCCCCTCGATATTCTCCCTTCCCAATTTTTCAAGTTCCTCAAAAGACTTTACCATCACGACTTCCGCGACGATTCCACCTTTTCCGGTCCCCACCGAATTCCCCAGGGCACAAACCGCCACATCCTTAGAGCCCAGTGTCTGGCTTGCCACAATCCTTCCGGTCTCTGTATTTCCCCTTACCCAGTGCGGTACCATTACCTCCTGGAGGAAAACGTTGTCAAATCCCAGCTGGACCATTTGTTCACGGCTCCATTCCACGGCAGCAGCTGCCTGGGGAGAACCCGCCAGTCGCCCCCCGATCTCATTTGAGAGGTAATCGAGCATCTGGTAGGATTGGCCACTTTCAAGGGCTTCATCAAATATTGCCCTGATCATCTTTTCATCCTCCGACTGTGGAAGTGCCGGAAGGTGTAACAGGAAGAAAATCCCGAGGATAAGTAATCTCATAGCTGAAAGATTTACAGGATGACAAAAATAGAATTAAATCTTTACCACAATCTGTATATTTTTACTACTGGCGGCATCCCCCATTCAGCGGTTATATGATCCAGAAAAAGGCAACACAGGTACCTCCCCTTCTTACCCGGACCGATCCGGATTCCAATCCTATACCCTTTATCCTGCATTTACCCCATTCCGGCACATTCATTCCTGAAGATATCTATGCCATCCTTGACCCCGTAAAACGAGATGAGCTCGACGAAACCGACTGGTATCTCGATCGTTTATACGATTTCTGCCCTGAGTTGGGTGTTACGGTGGTAAAAGCCAACTATCACCGCTGGGTGACCGACCTGAACCGGGATCCTGCGGGGGATCCGTTATACGGAGATGGCAGAGTTATTACAGGCGTAGTACCAACTACGGATTTTAACGGGGAAAGCCTGTATATAACAGCTCCCTCCGGGCAAGATGTTGAGTTTAGGATCAAAAAATATCACAAGGCTTATTTCGAACAACTGCAAGGAATTATCACGGAATTTCAACGGCGATTTGGCACGGTAGTATTATGGGACGGCCATTCAATCAGGCGGAAAGTGCCCGGAATCAGTAAAAACCCCTTTCCCGATCTCATACTGGGTACTGATCATGACAGGACAATCCGAAGTGACTGGCAGGAGGCTATAAGGTATTCACTTTCCAGCGGAATTTATGAGTTCGCCGAGAATCAACCTTTCCGGGGAGGGCACATCACCAGGAGCCTGGCAAGACCGGATAAGGGAATCCATACCGTTCAACTGGAGATGTGTAAAGACCTGTATATGGATGATTCGGAAACAGAATATCATGAAGATCGGGCAAATGCGGTCCGGGAATTATTTCAAGACACATTCAAACAACTAATCAGCAAAATATGTCAAGATTAAACATATCATCCGGGGCCAAATGGGAAGACCTGGTGGGTTATTCCCGGGCCGTACGGATCGGAAATACCATCGAAGTAAGTGGTACGGTTGCCATCAAAGAGGGTCAAGCCGTCGGAATTGGTGATCCTTATGCCCAAACTGTCAGAATCCTTGAAATCATAAAAGAAAGCATCGAAAATGCCGGGGGTTCATTGGAAGATGTCATCCGGACCAGGATCTACGTTTTGGATGCCAATGACTGGGAAAAAGTCGGCCGGGCACACAGTGAATTCTTTGGAAAAATAAAACCCGCCACCTCAATGATTGAGATAAGCGGATTGATCTCAGACGATTACCTTGTAGAAATTGAGGCGAGCGCTGTAATCAGCTCTTAACATCATCCTTGTTCTTACTGACCAACCTGTTGGGGAAAACCCATGGAGAAATAATGGCCAGAACAAAGAGAAATAGTACAAATCCGAATATCAGCATGGTAATTGATTTTGGACAAAAATAGGAGAGTGGGGGTAATGATGCAAATACAATTTAAGTTTAGCTAACAACTAATAGCTAACAGCTAATAGTAAGGGAGGCGTGAGAGGATAGATGATAGAGGATAGAGGATAGAGGATAGAGGATAGATGATAATATTAATCAACAGACTAACTGACAATCCCGCTGAACCTCTTCACAACAATTCTTCAAAAAACGTAGTTATAGTATGGCAAAAAAATGATATTTGTGGCTATCCAAAGCACTTTTACGATGAAAAGAGTATTATTCATAGTATCGGCAATCATAATTATCCTGGCAATAGCCGCATATGGTTTCAGGCTTTATACCAAATCTCATAGTCCATTTGAGGAGGCGGTTTATAATAATGTTCTCAGCGTGAAATATTCACGGCCGTATAAAAATGACCGGAAAATATTTGGCGGGCTTGTCCCTTACGGAGAGGTGTGGAGAACGGGGGCGAATGAAGCTACTGTATTTTCCACCACCAAGGATATCACTTTCGGAGGGATTGAGCTATCCGCTGGAGAATACAGCCTGTGGACTATACCCAACGAAAAAGTATGGACTGTAATACTAAACTCAGAGACCGGCCAATGGGGAGTAAATATGAGTGCAGAGGCCAACAGGGCGGAAGAGAATGATGTCCTTTCAGTGGAATCCTCTGTAATCCAATCAGAAAAAGTCTTTGAGCAGTTAACCATCACATTTGAGGAAATTCACGAGGAGTTGGAGATGGTAATTGTATGGGATCAGACGATGGTCATTGTTCCCATCAATATCCCCGAATAATATGAACTATTAGAGGATCAGGGGGTTATAGACATAACCAAAATTATTAGCTATCAGGAAGTTTGATATACCTGCCTATTACAGGTCGGAGTTCACCGGCCGCATCAAGGAAATGCGAAAACTTGCAGATCCCAAGAGGAGCGATTTCTCACCGGTTGAAATCGACTTTGGACCTGTGGAAGTAGTGATAGGCCGACATTTCGGGTTTTGTTATGGAGTGGAAAATGCTATTGAGATCAGTTATAAGGCCCTGGAAGAAAATCCGGGTAAACGGGTATTCCTGCTAAGCCAGATGATCCACAACCCCCTGGTAAATGACGACCTTCGTTCCCGGGGCATTCAATTTATCATGGATACCGACGGAACACAATTTATCCCCTGGGAAGAGCTGAACCCGGAAGATATTGTGATCATACCAGCCTTTGGCACTACACTGGAGATCGAGAAAATCCTCAAAGACATCGGCATTGAGATCCAGCGCTATAATACGACCTGCCCCTTTGTTGAAAAGGTCTGGAAGCGCTCCGAAAAACTCAGCCGCGATGAATACACTATAATCATACACGGCAAGCACAGACACGAAGAGACCAGGGCTACATTTTCACACAGCAGTCGTGGAGGATCATCTGTCATCATCCGGGATATGGAAGAGGCTAAAATCCTGGCAAAGGTGATTTCCGGCGAGCTTGGGAAAAAGGATTTTTACAAGATATTTGAAGGGAAATACTCGCAGGGATTCGACCCGGATACTGATCTTGCAAGGGTTGGGGTTGTAAACCAGACTACCATGCTGGCTACCGAGACCCAGGCCATCGCGGATTACGTAAAGCAGGTAGTGATTGATAAGTTTGGCAGCGAAAACCTGGGTAAACATTTCGCAGATACCCGAGATACGCTGTGTTATGCAACTAATGACAACCAGGAGGCAACCTATTCACTACTTAATACAGGTGCAGATCTCGCATTGGTAGTAGGTGGCTACAATAGCAGTAATACTTCCCACATTGTAGAACTGTGTGAGTCAAAGTACCCCACCTATTTTATTAATTCCCCTGATGAGATTAAATCAAAGACTGAAATCAGCCATTTTGATTATCCCAACAAAAAGCACCTCGTCACAAAAGGCTTTCTCCCAGGGAAAGATAAAATCAAAATAGTAGTAACCAGTGGGGCCAGTTGTCCTGATACGGTAGTTGATGCCGTTATTCTGAAGATTCTCTCATTTTACCGTGAGGAGGAACCGGAAAAGCTTATTGCCGAAGCCATTTCCAACCTGAACTGATCATTCGGGCTTTCCCTCAGAAAACCACCTGGCAATTTGGTGCTGGACTCCTCCATAATTTACATCAGATGCATTAGTTGTAAGTCCAACCACTACCCTACTTTCGGGATAAATAACCAATTGTGTAATCCCTCCTACTGAACCTCCACTATGGCCAAACCAGACATCCCCTTCATCAGTCTTGCCGCTTCGCCACCCAATTCCATAATTGGTTTCAGCAGTGTCATTGATCACCAGCGACTTAGTCAATAGATCAACAGTAGATACTGAAATAATACTTGGCTCCAGCATGCTGTTACCGAATTTTGCCAGGTCTTCACAACTGGCAATAAATCCACCCCCGGCCCATTTATAACTGTTGTCCACATAAGGGGCTTCTTTATTCTCACCATCTTCCAGGTAGTAAAATTTGGTTCTTCCGGGGATCTCCCTGTTTGCGTAATCGGGTTTTGTATTTTCCAACCCCAGCGGATCAAATACATTTTCCTGCATATAGGTCAGGAATTCCTCTCCGGATGCCCCTTCCACCACGGCACTTAACAGATTCCATCCATAGCTACTATACCTGTAATTGGTGCCCGGTTCGAATAAAAGGCTGTCATCCTTAAAAATATCCAGTCCCTCGGCTACGGTAGGAAAGTGCTGATCGCTCATCATTTCGTTGCCCCGGTAATGCCTGATCCCCGCAATATGGCCCGCTACCTGGCTTACCGTAATTGGGTACTTTTTCTCAGGAAAATCCGGAACATATACCTGGACCATTGAATCAAAATGAAGTTTACCTTGCTCGTGAAGTTTACCCAGGGCCAGGGAGGTCATACTTTTTGATACGCTTCCAATCCTGAACAGGGTAGTGGCAGGATCTACCGGGTCCTCATTTTCCAGGTCAGAATAACCCAGACCCTTGGAAAAGACCAGTTCACCATCCACCATCACAGCTACTCCCAGGCCTGGGATTTTCGTTTCCGCCATGACGGAATCAAGGGCCACCAGGGTAGAGTCGATGGCAGATTCATAAGGATTAACTACAGTTTCCCGGTTTTTACAATGGATAAAAACAAAAATCAGGAGGATTGGGATCAGGTATTTCATACGGGAAATAATGAAAATGTCCGCCCCTTTACAAGAATTTCCTTTTCTGTGACCAAACTTACAATAGACGAACCATTCCGGCTGTACTTTTGTATATAACCTGAAAACATTAAAGAAATGGTAGTTAGGCACTTAACAACAGACGAATTTAAATCGAACGTCTTTGACTATACGAAAGAAAAAGAATGGAAATTCCTGGGGGATAAACCCATGATCATCGACTTCTACGCTGACTGGTGTGGCCCTTGCAAAATGCTCGCACCCATCATGGAAGAACTCAGTAGCGAATATGGTGACCAGGTAGATATCGTAAAGGTCGACACGGAAGCTGAGCAGGAGTTATCCATGGTATTCGGAATCAGGTCGATACCCAGCATACTCTTCATCCCTTCCGAAGGTCAGCCCATGATGCAGGCGGGATTGCTTCCCAAGCACGTACTGGAATCCGTCATCAAGGACAAGCTGATCACCGAAGCAGAACCGTCTTCATAATTCACATTTGAAACAAGAGGCGCAGGGCTTATATTGCTCCCTTAATTCGTGGCAATGAGGGAAGAAATACTTGCGTTTGAAAAAGCTTCACAATCCCTGGACCCTAGTCCGGATGAAAGGGCGGGCCTGAGAGGTCAAATTATCTCGCATACCGAAGATTTTATCGACCATATTGAGGATCGTAAGGCCTTCTTTTCAGATTCCGGCGGAGACAGCATCAAATCCGCCAAGCCCGGAAAGGAAACCGACACCATTGAAGGAATTATTTCAAAACTCAGGGAAGAGCTTGATTCCGACGGGATCAATCCCGCCTCCGGGGGCCATCTCGGATATATTCCCGGCGGTGGTATATATGCGAGTTCGCTGGCCGATTATTGGGCGGCCATTACTAACCGTTATGCGGGTGTCTTTTTTGCCAATCCGGGGGCGGTAAGAATAGAGAACAAGCTGATCCGATGGCTCAACGACGAAGTGGGCTATCCGGATGGTGCACATGGCAATCTAACTTCAGGGGGCAGCATTGCCAATCTTGTAGGGATTGTGACTGCACGTTCAGCAATGAATATAAAAGCTGTTGATATACCTAAGTCTTCTATATATATGACACAACAAGGGCATCACAGCCTGGACAAGGCTATCAAAGTAGCTGCCCTTCATGAATGTCACATTCGTTTTGTGGAAATGGATGAACAGTACAGGATGAGCATACCCTCATTGAAACGGCTAATTCAGCAAGATAAGGAAGCAGGTATTCGTCCATTTTTATTACTGGGTTCGGCGGGAACTACCGACCTCGGTGCCATTGATCCTATGGATCAAATGGCCGATGTCGCTGCAGAAAATAATATGTGGTTTCACGTCGATGCGGCATATGGCGGATTCTTCATGCTGACCGAGCAGATCGGGGACAGGTTCCGCGGAATGGAGCGTTCGGATTCGATCTGTATCGATCCACATAAAGGGATGTTCCTGCCGTATGGTATCGGAGTTTGCCTGGTGAGAAACGGAGAGCTGATGAAAAAGGCCTTTGCTTTTAAGGCCAGTTACCTGCAGGATATCGAAGGGGCCAATGAAGAGATCAACCCGATGGATGTCTCTCCAGAAATGACCAAGCATTTCCGCGGGTTGAGAATGTGGCTACCGTTGATGTTGTATGGCATTGAGCCATTCAAGGCCTGCCTGGAAGAGAAATTGTTATTAGCCAAATACTTTCATAGTGAAATAAGTAAAATTCCCGGGTTTGAGGCAGGTCCTGAGCCGCAATTATCGGTGGTCACCTTCCGTTTTCTCCCGGAAGAGGGTGAACCTGACCAGGTCAACAAAAAGATCCTTGAAGAACTCCACAAAGACGGCCGTGTGTTCTTTTCCTCCACCACTATCGATGGAAATTTCACCCTTCGACTGGCCATCCTATCTTTCAGGACACACTTGCGGACCATTGACCTCCTGATTGAAATTCTGCAACAGATTGTTCAGAGATTACATTTGCAACCCCGACCCGTAGCAAGGTCCAATTGATATTTTCAAGACATTTTTAGTTTTGCCATACCCGTATATTTAATAAATAAAACACCATGCAAAAGACCTACTACGATCCCGCAGACCTTAAGAAATTCGGAGATATTGCAGATTTCGAACCCAAGCTGGCTGAGAAATTTTTCGGATGGTATAACGAAGTATTCAAGGAAGGTGAGTTGACCGCGAGGGAAAAGTCCCTGATTGCACTTGCCGTTTCCCATGCCATTCAATGCCCTTATTGTATCGATGCCTACACCTCCGATTCCCTGCAACGTGGAGTCACGGAATCACAGATGATGGAGGCGGTTCATGTGGCAGGGGCCATCCGTGGGGGAGCCTCATTGGTCCATGGCGTTCAGATGATGAACAAAGTGAAAAAACAATCCATGTAATGGCCCAATCCTTACATGCATTAAACCACAAACTCGCCAGTACCGCCAGGCAACTGGAAGTCCTCGAGGACGGCATTTTTTCTACCGATTCCCTGCCCTCCTTCCGGGAAAAGATCGGGTTCTTTGGCCATGAAACCCTGAGGCCCGGCGAAACTGAAATCCTGCAACTCAATGTAGGGTATATGTGCAACCAGACCTGCAAGCACTGTCATGTAGATGCCGGTCCGGACCGGAAGGAAATCATGACCCGTGAAACCATGGAGCACTGTATCGCCTATGCGAAAGAGAGCGGTGTCCATACCGTTGACATAACCGGGGGTGCCCCTGAAATGAATCCCGATTTCCTCTGGTTGGTTAAAAGACTAAAAGAAGCCGGGGTGGAAGAAATTATCGTCCGCAGTAACCTGACCATCCTGGTGGCCAACGAAAAAAAATTCGGGGACCTGCCGGAATTCTTCCGGGAGCATGGACTTAGGGTGGTCTCAAGCCTCCCATTTTATCTCCCTGAAAAAACTGACCGGCAACGTGGTGAAGGCGTTTTTGCTAAATCCATCGAGGCATTACAGCGCTTGAACCAGGTGGGCTACGGGCGTGAAGAACACCTAATTATCGACCTTGTATACAATCCCAGCGGAGCCTTTCTGCCCGCTGCTCAAAGCGAGTTGGAAGCCGACTTCAAACGCGAGTTGAAATCCCACTATGATATTGACTTCAATTCATTACTCACCATTACCAACCTGCCCATCAGCCGTTTCCTGGAATTTCTGATCCGCACTGACAACTACGAAGATTACATGGACACCCTGGTCACCTCCTTTAACCTGGCAACCCTCGACGGGCTCATGTGCAGGAACACGCTTTCCATAGGTTGGGACGGGCAATTATACGACTGTGACTTTAACCAGATGCTCGAACTCAATATTGATCATCCCATTAAGCATATAAAAGACCTGATGAATGGCAGTATTGCTAACCGCAATATTGTTATTAATAACCATTGTTACGGCTGTACGGCCGGAGCCGGTTCCAGTTGCCAGGGAAGCGTGATATGAATTACCCCCAGCAAATAAAAGAGACCATCGAATACCTTCAAGAAAGGGGGATCGGCCAGTTGGATGTGGCGGTGATCCTGGGTACGGGACTCGGGCGCCAATTTGTGGATGCTATGGAAATCTCCCTGGAGATCCCCTATGAAGTCATTCCCCATTTTCCTGAAGCTACCGTTGAGTTTCACCATGGAAAACTGGTGTATGGCACAATTGGTAAGAAACAAGTCCTGGCCTTTAACGGGAGATTCCACTATTACGAAGGGTATACCATGCGGGAAGTCACCTATCCAGTAC
>JAHEKQ010000073.1 GCA_024638265.1 Flammeovirgaceae bacterium | reverse complement strand
ATCATGCCAAAAATGCATATCGACAAATCGATTGAGATTAATGCCCCCGTAGATCAGGTCTGGAATAAAATAGCAGATTACCATCACTGGAAAACATGGTCACCCTGGCTGATAATGGATCCGGATGCCCAGGTGGATATTGATTCTGATGGCAAATCCTATTCATGGAAGGGTGAGCGGGTTGGTGCCGGTGAAATGAAAGTCACCGATGAAAAAGTCAATGAGCGAATTGATATGGACCTGACTTTTCTTACCCCCTATAAATCACACGCCAAGGTTTGGTTTGAGTTTTCAGGAAGTAACGGGAAAACGAAACTCCATTGGTTTATGGATAGTAAAATGCCCTTTTTCCTTTTCTGGATGACTAAAACGATGACTGCTTTGGTCGGTATGGATTATGACCGTGGATTGACGATGCTCAAGGACCTTGTGGAAACCGGGAGTGTACCTTGTGAATTGGAGGAAGAGGGACAAATGGATTTCCCCGGATGCGACTATGTGGGAATTAGAAGGGAAGCTAGTGTGTCTGAGCTTGGTCCGGTAATGGAAAAAGATATCGATACAGTGAAAAAATGGATGAAAAATAGTGGGTTGTCTCCATCCTACTCCCCATTCTGCCAATACCACAAATGGGATTTGAAAAAGGGGCGAACGCAATATACACTTGGCTATCCGTTGGCTCAGTTGCCGTCTGAAGTTCCTTCAGATTTTGTCACAGGTACCATACCATCTACTAAGGTATATTCCATCAAGCTTACAGGGCCTTACCGTTATATAGGAAATGCCTGGAGTTTAGGACAAACACTAATGAGGTCTAAAGTATTTAAGGGCAGCAAGAATATCCATCCATTTGAGTCTTATACCAATAACCCGGAGGACACTCCTGAGAATGAACTGGTTACAAGGATCATGTTTCCGCTTAGATGAGATTACCGGAATAGCGGATACCGGGATAGTGGATACAGGATACAGGGAAGTGAGATGTACAATCGGCCTAGACAATTATTATCTATCATCCATTCTCTATACTCTCTTTCTACCGTTAGTTGTTAGTTGTTAGTTGTTAGCTAATAAGTGCCCACCGTAATCATTGTCAACGTGCACGCATATTCAACGATAATTCCCTGCTTTTTGGCCAGGTCGGCCAGTACATCATTTTCAGTCCCCGGATTAAAGATGAGCCGGATGGGGTCTAATTCGAGAATGTAGTCAAACCATTCCTGCAGATTCCTGGTGCCAATGTACAGTGTCACTGTGTGAATATCATCGAAAACCGGCCTTTCCCGGATATCCAAGATGTCTTTGCCAAAAATTAGACCCCGTTTTCTACCTACTGGAATAAAATCTACGCCTGCATCGTCGAGCATTTGTGCAGCCATGTAGGAATATCTTGCCGGATTCGTACTGGCACCAAGAATCAGGGTTCGCATTATCTATACCCGTCTAACTCCTGGATTAATTTTTTTCCCAGCCAAAGGTAATTTCAAACATGCCAAATGCAATTGCTTCACCACTATAGTCTGCGTACAGCGATCCATCATCGACGTAGTACTCTTCATCGTAAATACTGGTACTAACACCCGCAAGAATTCCGACTCCAACAAAACGACCGGCATTAGTGCGCCAACGGTATCCGAAGTTGGCGAGTACTGCTATTCCAACTGCATCATTTTGAGTTTCAGAAGAAGTACCAGTATCGTATCGGGCACTTCCCGTATTTAGTTCCAGGCCACCTCCCAGGTACCAGAGATTATTATTTACATCGTTTGGAATCATACTACGATATGATAACCCCACACCAAGATTTAGTGGCGAGACGTAGTCAGCAGACCAGACAAGGTGGGTCAGTACTCCCAGATATCCAACGCGAAGATGCGGTGATATATATCCGTTTGTTTCACCTATCCTTTTCTCAGTGGATAATACCGGCCCAAACTGTAATAAACCCAATGGGTTGATGAAGAAGGTTTTAGCCGGAAGATCACCACTGGATTTCTGCGTTCCTGAACCGGGAATTGCTGCATCATCTTGCGCATATCCCGTAAATACAATTGCCATTAGGAGAATTAGAAGGGTTGCTTTTTTCATGGTATTAGTCATTTTATTGATTTCTTCGGAAATAAAAATCACCCATCAGGCTGGAATTTTCCCATGGAATCTGTTGTCCACTTGATTTCTGGGATACATTGATCCTGACTCTTTTAAAGACTTCCTCAATGGATAGACCCGGGATTTTCATGGCCTCGATGAATTCTTGAGTATATAAACCATTATTGCCCTCTCCGTCAGAGGCTGTTTTTCCGGGAGCTGTGGCAAAGGCCAGTATGGATCCGGTGGGTGCAAACTCAGGCATGGCAAGTCCCCGGTCAGTAGACCTGTATGCGCTCGCATAAGGATTGTTCCGACAGGCATCAAGAATAATAATATTCAGTGGGTTGTCCAGGCTGTTCAACATCCGCAACACCCGGTCTGCCCTGATACATTCGTCTTCAATTTCAAACTGTGCCTCGATCTCCGCACCAATGGGAACCAGGTAATTAACTCCATCTGATTGAAGTCCATGTCCTGCGTAATAAAACAAGCCTACGCCGGGATTTTTATTCATGTCTTTGTTGAATTCAATTATTGCTCTTCTGAATTCAGTCCTGTCGGCATTGATCACGGTCCTTACCTTAAAGCCCACCGATTCCAGCTCCTTGCTCATATCCATCGCATCATTTTTTGGATTTTTAAGAGGTGAATCCTTGTAATCGGAATTGCCAATGATAAGTGCGTACTTATTTTTGTAACCGGTCTTGGAGGCAACATCCAGTTGAACTTCTTTTTCAGCTTCAGTTATGGTTGTTTTATCCTCTACTTTCTTCTCTGCCACCGTAATCTCTTCCTTGTCTTCGAAAACAGAAAGTCTTCCCACCTGGATATTTTGTTTTCCGTACACTATAAAACCCATTTTTGAACCCACCCATGATGGCTCTGGTAGTTCATTTATCTTGGTGCCGTTAATCATAAACAGCATTCTCCTGTTTTGAAATTGTACCCTGAGTGTATTCAGTGATCCCTCACTATTGAGACTCACTTTTGTCCAGGGAATCGGTTCTACATACTGTCCTCTTACATAATATCCATACCGGTAATAGCCGTTTTTTGATACATTAAATGTGCTGAAATTCAGGGGGTCGGAATAGTTAAATATGATCCCATACCCTGATCCATCTCCTTGCGTAAAGAAGAAATCTGCCTCAATGGCGTAATCATCCGGAAGAAGAATATTGACATCCCTGGCAATCAAGGCTGCCTTGTTCCTATTCATGGTGGTATTGAAGTTGAACCGGCCGTTCTGAATGGATGTTGCCCTTACCTCGTTTGAATTCAGTGGCCAGGCTAATTCATTGGGAACAAAGCGCTCGGTGAACACTTCGACATATTCTCCCGATTGAGCCAGGGATAAATTCCACAGGCTACAGGAAAAAAGTAATGTGGAGACAAGAATTAGATTTTTGATATTCTTCATCTTCGCTATTCTGTGATTATACATAATGTGATAATAAAGATACGTCATCAATAAGTTTGTAACACGGTTTTTTCTGCAATATTCAGGCCATCCATGGCGGCAGAAACAATTCCTCCGGCGTACCCTGCGCCTTCCCCACAAGGAAATAGATTCTTCACCTGTGTATGTTGCATGGTTTCACGGTCACGGGGTATTCGAACGGGAGAACTTGTCCTGCTTTCAATGCCTATCATCTGCCCTTCGTTGCTCAAGTACCCTTTCATTTTTTTGTTAAAAGACAGAAAGGCTTTTTGCAGCGATTTCCAGAACGGCTCAGGTAAGATTTCCCGGAACTCTGCTGAATACAATCCTGGCTGGTATGAGGTATCATTCAGTTTACCGGAGACTTTTCCATCAATGAAATCGCTAAGCCGCTGTGCCGGTGCGGCCAAACCCACTTCTTTCCCAAATGCCTGTTTTTCTATCTCAGATTGAAAGTACATGCCCGCGAGAGGCCCTTTTTCAGAATACTTTTGATAATCCCCTGGCAAGACAGATACAACAATACCGCTATTGGCATATTTAGAATTGCGACTGGAAGGACTCATCCCGTTGACTACCACTTCTCCCGGTGCCGTAGAGGCCGGAACTATGAAGCCACCCGGACACATACAAAAACTGAACACCCCTCGTTTTCCGAATTTTGTCTCAAGGTTATGTGCCAGTGAATAACTGCTTGCAGGTAACCAGGGTCCCCGGTCCGGACCACAGTGATATTGAATTGAATCAATCAATGGTTGTGGATGTTCCACACGTACGCCAAGGGCAAATGGTTTCGATTCAATCTCTATTCCCTTTCGATGCAACAGGGTATATATATCCCTTGCGCTGTGCCCCGTAGCCAGAATAACCGATTCTCCTTTAATCACATCGGTGTCATTGACCTCTACACCTGAAATCCAGTTCGAATTTAGTTTTAAGTCTGTTACCCTGGAATTGAAATGTACTTCTCCCCCATGGGCTATAATGGTCTCACGCATGCTGATCACTATGTTTGGAAGTTTGTTCGTGCCTATATGAGGATGCGACTCGAATAGGATTTCCTTCCTGGCCCCGTGAAAATGAAGGATCTCAATTACCTTTTGCTGATTTCCCCGCTTTCTTGAACGTGTATATAATTTACCATCGGAATAGGTACCAGCGCCTCCCTCTCCAAAGCAATAATTGGAGTCTTCATTTACTTCTGATCGGCGGTTGATTGCGGCTATGTCATATCTTCGAGCATGAACATCCTTTCCACGATCCAGAATGACTGGCTTAATTCCTAATTCAAGGCATCGGAAAGCAGCAAAAATTCCTGCCGGCCCACATCCTATAATCACTACTTGTCGGGATGGATCCAGTTTGGGGAAATCAGGTTCCCATAGATCGTTCCGATCATGATCCTGATAACTGACCTTAAAATGAACCTTTGGCTTTTTCCTTGCGTCAAGAGAACGCTTTATAATCCTGTAACTTGGAAAACCATGATTTCGGGCCCTTTTAGTAAGGAATTCATTCAGTGATTCCTCATCATATGCCTCCTCGGGCTTGAGTGTAAAGGTTTCCTGAAAACCCTCTACCATCGATCGTATGCAATTGTATAACCGAGATTAAATCCCAATCTATACGAAAAAGGAAATTGTCCCTGTGGCAATTCGTCAAAAGAAGCCGAATATTCTTCATCGACGTCAAAATGACGGAATCCAACACCAATCCCACCAAATATGTCAACCGTAAATCCTTTTTTAACTGTACTTTCCATTAGCCTGTACCCGGTGAGGATGTGATACCTTACACTATACTCCGAGGCGCTTACTTTTACCTGGATTTCCGGCCCACCCGGCAATAAAATATTAGCATTGTGGTTAAGGCTGCTGAATTGAAGTTCGTGGCCGAAGTACCATAGGCCATTGCCTGCTTCATTGTAGAATTTCTGCCTGAGACTAATCGAATAACCCCTGGAAAAGACCTCGTCAAGTGGAATTTCCAGCCCTGAGGCAAAAAATGGCTTCCTGATCCCCTCAAACTCAAATTCATGACCAATCCGTTCCTGCACATAGAATTCGACACCCAAAGGAAATCTACCGACAAAAGACAGAAAAGGATTTGCACTTACGATAATCCCGTGAAACTCGTTGATCCGTGAATCAAAATATCGGAATCCCCGCGCCTTGGAGCGATAAATTCTTGATTTGGGCTTACGGCTTTTAGAAGTTTCAGTTTCTACTACCTCTATTAAGTCTCCATTTTGATCGTAGTAAGGCTTATAGTATCCTGATAAGGTTCCATCATTCTCATAAAGCTCCCATGTTCCGATTTTCTTATCTTCTTTAATAATTCCCTTGGTCTGAAGTGTACCATCTGGATAATAGCCGTAATAAACCCCCTTGCCATAGGCAAATTCGCATTCTCCCTCAAGAACACCTGATGGATAATAATATTTCCACATTCCATGATTCTGTCCATCCACGACAAAGCCGGTAACTTTGATCTTCTGATCCCTGTAGTATTCGGTGTACTCCCCTGTCCCGTTGTTATATACAGTCGTCCCTTTCTTCTTGCCATCGTAGAAGAAAAGGTTCCAGTTACCGTTTTTCATACCCTCTTCATACTCCCCCGTACTGCTTAGACTGCCGTCTTCATAAAAATAGCTCCACTTTCCGCTTGGAAGATCATTGATATATGAACCCTTAGAAGATACCTGCCCATTCAAGAAAAAATATTGCCATTCCCCTGTCTTTTTCCCATTAATGTAGTTTCCTTCAGCCTGAATGAAGAACTCATTGTTTTTTTGGCCTTCCTTAAAGTAATACTTCCACCTTCCTGCATTATTAAATGCGGATTTAGGTCCTTCGGCACGAAGTTCTCCAGTTGGATAGTATTCCTTATAAAGCCCTTTACCCCCCATATATTCCGCTTCTCCTTTCAGCTTGCCATCCTCGAAATAGAATTGCCAGGGCCCATCGAGCCTATTGTTTAGGAAGTCACCTGTACTTTTAAGGGCACCGTTTTCATAATAAAGTTTCCAATTTCCTTCCCGCTTGTTTTTTACAATCCTTCCCTCCATGCTTTTGACCCCACTCTCATAAAAGTACTGCCACAACCCTTCTTCAGGTTTGAGGACTTCCATTTTCATTTTGAGTTTACCCGTTTCATAATAGAACTTCCACTCACCTACCGGGTCATTGGACTGAAATTGCCCTTCGGACTCAATATTGCCATTCAGGTAATACGAGATGTACTTTCCTTCCAGGATATTCCTGGAGTCTTCTTTTACAGAAAACACTTCTTTCAAGTTGGAGCTGTCTCCATCGTGGTAAGTATAGCGGGTCTGGCTCTGAGCATTGACCTTTTGGGTGAAAAGCAGAAATGTTAACGAAAAAAGCAGAATATATCTGAACAGATTCATGCAATAACAAATATAAGGCTTGACCATTGGCAAGGACAAAGAAAACTCACGGTTTTGAGATCAATTTCGTATTCACAAAAGCCCCTATAGGTTAGTGGACATACAAGACTAATTAGTTGTATGTCATAGACTATTAAAATGGCCTTCCCTTGCTATATTTGCCAAGAAGTTGACTGATATGAAAGGAAAAGACGTATTTGAATCACCCGATTTTTACCAGATTGATGATCTGCTCACCGATGAGCACAAAATGGTCAGGCAATCCATAAGGGATTTTGTTAAAAAGGAAATTAGCCCATACATAGAAGAATGGGCGGAAAAGGCTCATTTCCCTGTGGAAATTGTCAAAAAATTCGGTGATATCGGGGCATTTGGTCCAACAGTGCCTGTAGAATACGGCGGGGGTGGGATGGATTACATATCATATGGCTTGATCATGCAGGAGATCGAGCGAGGAGACAGTGGAATGCGCTCTACGGCTTCAGTTCAAGGTTCCCTGGTCATGTACCCGATATTTAAGTTTGGGAGTGAAGAGCAGCGTAATAAGTACCTGCCTAAGCTGGCATCAGGTGATATGCTTGGATGTTTCGGACTCACTGAACCGGACCACGGATCCAATCCCGGCGGAATGACTACCAACATCCGCGATGCGGGGGATCATGTAATCCTGAATGGTGCCAAAATGTGGATTTCCAACTCACCCAAAGCAGATATCGCTGTGGTATGGGCAAAAAACGAGGAAGATCGTATTAAAGGAGTTATCGTTGAGAGGGGGATGGAGGGGTTCACTACCCCCGAAACGCATGGGAAATGGTCACTCAGGGCCTCTGCAACCGGTGAATTAGTATTTGATAATATTAAAGTACCGAAGGAAAACATACTTCCGGAAAAGGATGGACTTGGTGCGCCCATGATGTGCCTGGACTCCGCCAGATATGGTATTGCTTGGGGGGCGTTAGGAGCAGCCATGGATTGCTATGATTCAGCCAGAAGATACAGCCTTGAACGAATTCAGTTTGATAAGCCTATTGCTTCATTTCAGCTGATTCAAAAGAAATTATCCGAGATGCTCACCGAAATCACCAAGGGGCAGTTGCTGAACTGGAAGTTGGGTAAAATGATGGATGAAGGCAAGGCCACCACTGCTCAGATCAGTTTGGCAAAACGAAACTCCGTAGAAGTTGCGCTTAACATTGCCCGTGAAGCAAGACAGATTCATGGCGCTATGGGAATTACTGGAGAGTACCCTATGATGCGTCATATGATGAACTTGGAGTCGGTATTGACCTACGAGGGAACCCATGATATCCACCTGTTGATCCTTGGGAAGGAGATCACAGGGATTCAAGCATTTGTGTAAGATAGTGGACGTGTGGACGTGTGGATGTGTGGACTTGTGAACGCGTGAACACCTGCTGAACTGTTGAACAATTGAACTGTGTTGAACTGCTGAACCTCTTTGTGCCTTCGTGGTAAAAAATTAAAAACACACAAAGGTCAAATCGTAAATCTCATATATCCCCCTCGTCACCTCGTCACCCTAATAACCTTACCCGTTCTTATTGATTCATCGGCCGCTAATACCACCTCAAGTGAATCCAAGGCTGCCTGCCAATGTTCTTCCAGGTCTATATCCTCTTTAATCGAATTAAGAAGGCTCAATTGCTCCAGCTTGCATAACTCGTCATGTCCCGGTTCACCTTCTGTGGTAACCCACTCGTCCTTGATGATATCCCGTCCATCCTGCTTTGACCATCGGTGATATTTAATCCTGTCAGTAGTTGTGTGGCTGTCAATAGTACTGGAATCGTCCTCAGATTTGTCGGCAATGGATACACTTCCACCCGGGCCAACAATATCCTTTACGAAATAAGCAGTAGTACTCATCATCGGCCCCCAACCCGCTTCGTACCAACCCACTGATCCATCTTCAAATTTGACCTGTAGTTGACCATAATTGTACATATCCTCGGCAATTTCATCCGTCAGCCTCGCTCCTATCGCAAAAACACTTACGGGCCTTGTGTCACAAACCTGGCACATCACATCTACATAATGAACTCCGCAATCAACCAAAGGACTGGTTGATTTCATCAGGTTTTTATGGATTCTCCACTCTTCACCTGAGCTTTGTTGGTTCAGATTGAGCCGCATAACAGTTGGACTTCCCAGGGTCCTTGCCAGTTCAATAAATTTTATCCAGGAAGGGTGAACTCGTAGTATATAGCCCAAAATCAACTTACGATCGAGCTTTTCTGCTGTCTCAATCACCCTTCTTGCATCTTCCATATTTGCCGCCAACGGTTTTTCAAGAAATACATGAGCCCCGGCTTCCATGGCAGCAATAGCAAATTCAGCATGTGTATCCGTGTATGTGCAGATACAAACGATATCGGGTGAAGTTTCCTTCAGTGCCAAATGATAATCCGTGTAGCCGGGATAGTCTGACCCCAATACATCATTCAATTTCTTCCAACTGGAATCTTTACGGCTCACCAATCCAACAATCTTCGTTTGATCTATTTCATGGTAAGCCCGGGCATGGGAAGTTCCCATATTTCCACAACCAACGATGAGTACTTTTTGCATAGTTAAATATAAGGAAATCGGTAGAGCAGTAGAGCCCGCCTCCGCTAAAGGCTTCGGCGGATAAAACAGTAGAGTGGTAGAATATGGTATTCATTCACCGTTCTCCATTCTCCCGTGAACTCTAATCACTTGAACACTTGAACCTTCCTGTTGAACTGCTGAACTTTTTCATTAATTTTGCAGCCTGATGAAAAAGGTGGCGTTTTATACACTGGGTTGCAAGCTGAACTACTCTGAGACTTCTACAATTTCAAGAATGTTCGAAGAGGCAGGTTTTAAAAAAGCAGATTACGATAAGGATGTTGCCGACATTTACGTGGTCAACACTTGTTCCGTGACTGAAAATGCAGATAAAAAGTGTCGTAAGATTGTCAGGGATATCAGGAAGAAGTCGCCCAACTCTTTTGTGACAATAATTGGCTGTTATGCCCAGCTGAAACCAACTGAGATCAGCGCAATACCCGGGGTAGATGCTGTTCTGGGAGCCAATGAGAAATTCAAGATCCTCGATCTGCTTGACGGTTTTGAAAGAAATCCGGAGCAACAGGTTTATGCCTCACCGGTTGAATCGGCCACTTCCTTCAACTCCTCCTATTCCATATCGGACCGGACCAGGACTTTTCTAAAAGTTCAGGATGGGTGTGACTACAGCTGTACGTTTTGCACCATACCCCTTGCCAGGGGGAAGAGCAGAAGTGACACTATTGAAAGTGTGGTTGCAAAGGCAAAAAAAATTGGACAATCGGGAGTAAAGGAGATTGTTCTAACCGGGGTCAATACGGGTGATTACGGTATCATTGATGGCAAACGACAACATACATTCCTGGACCTTATTCGTGAACTTGATAAAATTCCAGAAGTGGAACGGTTCAGGATATCCTCGATTGAACCGAACCTTCTAAATGATGATGTCATTGAATTTGTGGCAAACAGCAGGCGTTTTATGCCCCATTTTCATATTCCACTTCAGTCGGGATCTGATACCTTGTTAAGGAAAATGAGACGACGATATCTCACCGCGCTCTATACTAGCCGTATTGCCAAAATACGTGATCTCATGCCCCATGCCAGTATAGGTGTAGATGTGATCGTGGGCTTCCCTGGGGAAACCGATGAAGAATTCGAGATTACATATAGCTACCTCCTAAACCTGCCGATTTCATACCTGCATGTTTTTACTTATTCTGAAAGGGACAATACTGTGGCTGCCACCATGGACGACGTTGTACCATCCATAAAAAGGCATGAACGATCTAAAATGCTGAGAATCCTCTCTGATAAAAAGAAGAGGTCCTTCTACACACATCATTTGAATGATGAGCGTGAAGTACTTTTTGAAAAAGTTGAGGAAGATGGATCAATCGAAGGATTCACGGACAACTATATCCGAATTCGTGCCTCAGGCAGTGAATTCGACACTAATTCCCTTGTAAGCCTGCAGCTCGGACAAATAGATCCTGGTGGTTTAGTGACTCCTCGTACTGAATCTCCGGTACTGAATTGAACCAAAGAGACTTCCGGGTGTTAAATCCTTATGAAGTTAAAGAAAGGACATAAAGCGCCCGACTTCACTCTCCCATCCACCCGTGGAGGTGATTTCACATTATCTGAAAACCTGGATCAAACGCTTGTATTATATTTTTATCCAAAGGACTTTACCGGTGGCTGTACAGCTGAGGCTTGTTCTTTTCGTGATGAAATCGAAGATTTCAAGGATCTCGATATTCGTGTAGTAGGAATTAGCACTGATTCCATAAAAACGCATCACAGGTTTAAAGAGAAATACGGCTTACCCTTTGACCTGCTCGCCGATACAGATGGGAGGGTTACGAGGTTATATGATGCAATGGTTCCTTTTCTCAACATCGGTAAAAGAATAACTTTTCTGATCAACACCGAGGGTGTAATTATCGACATGTATAGTAATGCATTAATGGCAAAGAAGCATATCAGTGAGATAAAAAAGTCAGGACAAGCCCTAAAAGCGGAGATGAGCAAAACCTCTTAACTGGTAGGTGCTCAGTACCGTTAGGGCCGCCGTAGCTATTTTTATTTCAGGCAGGACATCATTTGGGTTCACATCCCTGGCATAGAGGGACTGTCCGCAAACAAACAATTTTACCCCTTTCGAAACAAGTTCCCTGATCACTGTGATGTTCGGGTTATCAACACCGTATCTTTCCCGATACGATTCATTATTCATTACTGCCCTGGTACTGGTTGAATGGATAACCCCGACAATCTCCATTTCCTTCACCCCACCTACAGCATGAAGATTGATCATACGTGCCACATTATTGATAGAAAAAGCCATTTTGTCTGGATCCCGGTCGGCTGACTGCATATCGATCACTAATTTGTAGTCGAGCAAGGAATCCGGCAATTCAACCGCCTCAGAAATATCAAATATTCCCCCGGTTGACTTTATTACAGGGTTAACGCGATTCTGCCCCGTGGCCAAAAATGTCGTCACGGTGAAAACCAATAGGAAAATGTATCTCATGGTTTAAATAGATTGCCGTTTCTGGCTTGTTTTTTTTCTCTTGCCCGCCTTTCTCATAGGCTTTGAAGTAAGTGCTGCTGCTTGTCCTTGTAGCTTTGTATCGATCTTGTCGATCAACTCCTTTGCTTTTACTATATTATCACCGGACAACTCATTATTTATGCTCTCAATGAACTCCCTAACCTCTGTTAAGAATTCATGGTCTGGTTCATTTTCAGAACTCAGCTGAGTCCGAAGTTCATCGAAATGTGCCTTTAATACCAGGTCGGAGAAGCTATTCATGATTCCTTCATTCTTTTAAGGTTTTGAATAAGTGTATCTACCTCAGAATCAGTTGTTACAGCCATTCTATATTGAAGTAATACTTTAATTGCTTGTTCGTACTCCCTGTTTGATATCAGGACAAGTCCAAGATTATAATAGCTATCCGTAAAGTCTGGCTCTATTGAAATAGCCGATTCATAATGAAGTTTCGCCAGTTCAAAATTTCCCTTTTCAAAATAGAGATTAGCCAGATTAAAATGAGCCTCAAGGTGCCTGGGATTTTCTTTTAAGGCGAGTGTGAGGTAGTCCAGTGCCTCCTTGATATTTTCCTCATTGAAGGATAGGGTTCCCAGGTTGCAGTATGCATCAGCCACGTTATCTCCCTGCTCTACAGCAAGCAGATAGGCCCTTTTTGCATCCTTACTTCCTTTTTCATCCAGATCCAGTGCCTGTTCGAAGAAGCTACCATCTTTTGGAAGTGAAATGACTTTCGCATCACGGGATGGAAAAAGGGTGAGCTGGCCTAATTGTTCCCGCTTTTCAGATGCGGTCTTTTTTCCAGCCTTTTTCAGACCAAAACCCGTCGATGGATCTCTTGGAAATTGTATAACCTTAGCCATTAACCGCTTTCTTTTTCACTGTTTTTGTCTTCTTTTTGGCCTTTTGCATGGGCTTCTTAGCAGCTTTGGCCTGGGCAATGCTATCTTTAAGGGCAGTCATTATATCAACAGTCGGCTGTTCTTCCTCCTCAATGGTAACTATCTCCTTGCCTTCAATTTTCGCATTGATAATCTCCATCAAAGCATCCCTGTAACGATCAGCCGTATTTATATCATCGAATGTCTTTGACAACGAATCGATGAGCATATTCGCCATTTTTAATTGCTCTTCGTCAATCTCTGTTTCGTGATCGAGGTCTGGAACATTAGAAATATCCCTGATCTCTTCGGTTGATCTCAATTTGTATAACAGTATGCCTTTTTCATGAGGGGAAAGCAGTACGACGTTCTCACGGTCCCGTATTACCACCCGGCCCACTCCAAGTTTGCCGGATTTTCCCAATGCCGTGCACAAGAGAGAGTAAGTTTTAGCCGCCACCTCACCATCCGGACCCGCAAAATAGGCCGTATCGTAAAGGGTGGGATGAACTTCCTCGCGGTCTACAAAGCCTTCAATCTCAATGATTTTAGTACTCTTCAGTTTCACTTTGTCAAAATCCTCATCTGACACGATCACATACTGCCCAGGCTCATACTGATAGCCTTTGACAATATCATCAGCTTTCAGCGCTTTACCGGTTACCTTGTCCACTTTATTATATCCTACAGGATTCTTTTCCTCCTTGGACAGTTGATTGAACCTGACAGTATGGGCTGTGTCGATCGCGCTATAGATCCTTACAGGTATTGTGACCAGTGAGAAGCGAATATGACCTTTCCAAATAGCTCTCATAGCTTAAAAAATGGGTTATACCATGTTAAAAGTACAATCTTTACCCATAATTTCCTATTCAGCTGAGAGATCAGGCCTCATTCGAACGAAAACCGGTTCCCTGAAAGTCTCATTTTTTGTAATCATTGCGTACTCCACTTCACACCAGAGCAACGGTTCCGTCCAAACGGTATTTCCCCCATCCTGAACCTCAAGATCAAGTGGATTATCATCAACCGTAATCTCATTAAGAAGTGCCAGTATTTCTTTCTGAGATTTATCGGTAAATCCCGATCCTACCTTACCGCGATAAATCAAGCCTCCCTCCTTCTGTTCAGCAATTTGCAAGGCCCCGAAAAGCTTTTTGCGGTTCCCCTTTCCTTCCGTAAATCCAAATATTACACAATCAGCTGTGTCCCGAACTTTCACTTTCAGCCAATTATCAGATCGCTTTCCCGGGAGGTATTTTCCGTTTTGATCCTTTGCCATTATGCCTTCAAGGCCGTGCTCCCTGGCTGCTTCAAAAAATTCAGGGCCGTCTGAAACCATGTCACTCAATCGGAATGGCGTGTCTTTCTTAATTACCGATTTCATCCACTCCCTTCTTCGTAAAAGAGGTTCAAAGGCAATATTTCTGCCATCCAGGTCCAGGCAATCAAAAAGTAAGCACAAGGCCGGGTATTTTTTTGAACTCCTCTCAATGTCACCCTCCTTAGATCTTTGCAGCCGATGGATTACCCTTTTAAAGTCTGGTTTTCCATCCTTATCCATGCATACTATCTCAGCATCAAACAGCGCAGATTCCGCCCTGATCATCCTGGGTATTTCGGTCAGTTCAGGGAATTTTGCAGTAATATCTTTCTTACTGCGACTATAAAGCTTGATTTCCCCTTCTACAACGGATACAAAGGCCCGTATGCCATCCCATTTTACTTCGTAAATGATATCCGTGCCTACGGGTACTTCACGGGTTGAACCCGCGTTCATGAACTCAGGGGGGTTGACTGGCCAGTCTTTTTGCGCAGTATCCACTCGTTCCAGCAGCCATTCCTTATCCTTCATTTTGTGCATCCTGAATTCTGCAGTGATTTCGGGACTGTGCAGGTAGAAGTAGAATCCCTCTTTTTTCTCCTTGGTGATTTCGTATTTACCCCGCGCATACACCCACATATCCCCACCACCATACTGGCCTTTGGGTATGGTACCCTCAAAATCCAGGTATTTCATCGGGTGATCTTCTGTTTGAACGGCCAGTCGCTTGACACCCGGCCTTGGAGGCATCCCCCTGGGGACGGCCCAGGATTTTAG
>JAHEKQ010000072.1 GCA_024638265.1 Flammeovirgaceae bacterium | reverse complement strand
TTGATCAACGGGTATTCATCAGCCTTTTTCTATGTGGCCGATGGTGATAAAGTAGCCTTTAACCAGTCCGGAGCCAGTATGAGGACTGAGCTGAGAAATGAGAACAATTGGATGATTTCAGGGGGAGACCGTTCATTGCATGGTAGTCTGAAGTTTATTGAGCAGACCTGTGACCAGGTGACCGTGGTCCAGATACATGATGATGCCAATGAGGGGAGTGGGCCCAACAAACCCCTTTTGAGAATATACAGGCATCTGGTCAAATCTCCTGTTAACCATCTTTGGGCGGCCGTAAAGACCGACGATACCGGGTTGAATACAACACATGTTGATTTGGGACCGGCACCAGCCGGTTATTTCAGTTTCGATGTACGGCTGGTTGGTGGAAATATGATTATTGAAATTAACGGGGAGGAAAAAGCAAACCTGGATGTCTCCTATTGGAACTTTCCAGGCTATTGGAAGGCTGGTGTGTACCTGCAGGATGAAGGCGAGGCAACCATATATTTTGATGAATTGTATGAGGGTGATGGAACAATAGTAAATCATTCACCTTCTGTGGTTATTACGTCACCCCTGAATGGAGAAAGTTTTACCCCGGGGAGTGATATCACTATAACCGCGGATGCATTTGATACGGATGGTTTAATCACCACGGTGGAGTTCTTCGAGGGGAATACTAAACTGGGAGAAGATGATACCGCTCCCTATTCATATTTATGGAATACTGTACCCGTGGGAAGTTATACTCTTACTGCTAAAGCCACTGATAATGAAGCTGCATTAGTGACGTCTTTGGGGGTCGATATTAATCTTGGCGTTCAATATACCCTTACAATTTCTTCGAGTGGAGAGGGGAGTGTGACAAATACTCCATCGGGGAGCATGTATCCTGAGAATACTTTAGTGAATTTGATTGCCAACCCATCTGAAGGTTATGAATTTGACGGTTGGGGCGGGGACCTGTCAGGAAGGCAAAACCCTGTAAATATCACGATGGACTCAGATAAAACCATACTTGCCACTTTTGTTCCAATACCCACTTATACTTTAACCCTGACAATTAGCGGGAATGGGTCGGTTACAACCAGCCCCTCTGGCGATACATTTGAAGAAGGTACAGTTGTTACGCTCTCTGCCGTTCCTGACACAGAAAACGATTTTGTCAATTGGAGTGGAGATGCGTCAGGGACAGAGGACGAGATAAGTGTAACGATGAATTCAAATAAATCCATTACTGCAACATTTAGTCTTACTGTCTCAGTGTATGAGGATGCAGAAAATGGAATTCAATTAGAGACCTTTCCAAATCCAACCGGGTCAATGGTGTATATCAAATACACTATTCGAGAACCTTCTGAAGTGACCCTCGTCATCCAAGATTTGGCAGGTAGACCAGTGATCCAATTGATGAATGACTTTCTCCCTTCGGGAGCACACCATTTGGAATGGAATATTCCTGATAATTTGCAATCCGGACTTTACTTCATAAAAATGAAGATGGGTGATGATGTAAAGATCTCCAGAATGATTCTTGACCGTTGATCAAAGAACTTGCATTATTTAAAATGGAAATTAATATGAATTGTAGCCATTCCTGATCCAATGAGACGAACGACACTGACCGTCATATTACTTTTATTCAGCATCCTTATTAAAGCACAACATATACCATCGGAAAATGTGCTGGACATTGTAGAATTGACAGAATATCTGAATAAAGACGTTCAGAAAGGATTGAGAGGAGCAGAAAATCATGAACTGGCGGAATACTTCAGAAGTAAATTTTCAGAGCGGTTTTTCTATGATTATCGATCATTTGACGATCGCCTCTTGCACTACAACAGCGTTTTCAATAACAGGGAAGCTCATAAAAAGAGAGCATTGGACCATTTGGATAAATATGCGGATTCAACTCAATGGGTACTGCCGTTCAATTATTTGAACGGTGACCCGGTAGATGCTTATGCACTCCGCCATTTAGCCCGTCAGCATAAGATGGTTGACATTGCTTTTTACTACTTCAATAGCGGTAGGAATCCACGATTGATTAGATATTTTGAAAATCAAGTGCGGTCGCTAAATGCTGCATTGGTTGCCGGAAAGTATGAAACCATTGAAGACGGTAATGGGGTATACGAGGCCTTCAGGTCCGGATATAGAATTCTGAACTGGTTGTGGATTCACAACATGTTTTTGAATGAAGCGGAATATTCAGATGAAGACCAACTTACTACAATAGCTACTTTATTACAGCATGGGCAACATTTATACGAACGAAATGACCAATTCAAATACGGTAATCATCAGACTAAGGGCGTTTCCGCATTAGCGATGCTGGCAATTCTGTTCAATGATTTCAAAGGTACTGATCTTTGGTTGGAAAGAGCCATGCAAAGACTAGGTGAGCACATGCAAAGAGAAATCAACTCTGATGGATTCCAGTTTGAACGCTCCATACACTATCATATGAGCGATATCAATAATTACTTTTATGTATACCAGTTGGCGAAACTAAATAAAATAGCCGTGAATCCAGACTGGGAAGATAAGCTGAGGGGGCTATTCACCACCCTGGTTAAAATATCCTATCCGGATCGTACGGCACCTGTTCTTCAGGATGACACAGAGATACCCTGGGGGGAGAAAAATGATATATCAAGAGCAATGACGTTGGGATATCTCCTTTTTGAGGACCCGGAATTTGGATATTTTGCCTCTGATAAAGTTGACTACAGGGTATATTGGTTCCTGAGCAATGAACAAATTAAATTATTGGAGAACATCGAGGAAAAGAGACCCACCTATGGCTCGCTGGCCTTTGAAGAAACAGGTTATTTTATAATGAGGGAGGGTTGGGACCCAAAAGACAAAATGATGATCATTAGTGCGGGACTTGATCCCGACAAGCCGGATCACCAACATGGGGATATGTTGGGAATTCAGGCGATAGCCAATGGATACGCCATTCTTCCCAATTACCAGGTCAGGTATTCACTTAAGGATTTTGATTTCTTTAAAAATTCATTAGTGAAAAATGTAGCGCTTGTGGATGACGAACTGCAAGGTAAGCAGTGGACTTCCAATAAAGGGGGGAGCGGGTTTGGCAAATTCGGCTTGTTACCTAATCCTAAGGTGATAGCCTGGGAATCCAACGCAGAGTTTGATTTATTCGTGGGAAGTCATGATGGATTTGAAGGAATCGGAGTGGAGTATTCTCGTCAGGTTATTTATGTAAAAGATGATTTCTGGATCATCAAGGACAATTTTAACTCTGACCAGGAACATGAATATAAACAGGTCTGGCAGGGGCATTATACCCATGAACGCGGCCCCAACCTAATACGGGCGACAAATCCCGATGCTTCAGGCCATGATATCATGCAATTGCGAAATACCGACTCGGTAAGTAATGATGGAATCCGGGGTAAGCAATGGAGCAGCGTTTCTAAAAAGAATGAAAAGAATTTCAGTTTCATAACAGCAATCTACCCCTATAGTGGCTACAACAATAGGCTTGATGAAGACGCCCGGGATTTAATGGTAGGTGATTGGGTTGTTACAAAATCAGAAAGTGGTGATGGAATAACTCTGAGCTCAGATCGGGGAACCTTCGTATTTCTCACAAGAGAATGGAAGAACGAAAACCTGGCCATAACGGCACCGGATAGGATAGATCTCTTCATTAAGGAGAATGGTGACCAGGTCATTATTCACTCACTTGGTGATAAGGAACAGACAATAACCTTGCTTTCTGTCGAGAAAAGTAAAAAATTGACCAGGCTGTTAAAGCCAGGACAGACTTGGACCCTAGAGCTTTGAGAACATTTCTGAAATTCATATTAGCCTTCGGGCCGGGGATTTTCGCTATTGGTTACACTATCGGAACGGGAAGTGTGACCTCTATGATTGTGGCGGGAAATGACTTTGGAATGGATTTGCTGTGGGTGCTTTTTTTCAGCTGCCTTTTTACCGGGGTGCTGATTTATGTCTCCGGCTCCTATTACCTCCTGAGTGGCGAGACCGCATTATTTGCCATTAGAAATCATCTGCCCCTCGGCAAAATAATTGCTTTGGCAATTATCATTGCAGTTGGTATTGGCCAATGGAACTCCCTGATTGGCATACTGGGAATAACATCCAATGTCATTTTTGAAATTATTGTGATCAATTTTCCTGCCCTTGAAAATCATAAATACGGGATTGTATTAGGTTTAGCAATAGGCATAATAGGCATATTTTATTTCCTGCTGATAAAGGGTAATTACTCCATTTTTGAGAAAGTACTGGCCATTTTCGTTTCGATGATGGGACTTTCATTCATTTTTACCCTATTTTTTGTATTCCCTCTACCATCAGAAATTATTAAAGGGTTGATTCCTAAAATTCCCCGGGTGGAAGGCTCGGGGATATTAATTGCGGCTTTTGTCGGAACAACCATGGCTGCGGCTACCTTCTTATCAAGGCCACTGTTTATCCAGGGAAAAGGTTGGACAAAAGCTGATTTTAAAACGCAGAGAAACGATTCAATTGTTGCAGCCCTCTTAATCTTTACGATCAGTGGTTCGATCATGGCTGTTGCCAGTGGCAGTTTGCATGGAAAGGGTAATGAAATCACCCACGTATTGGATATGTCGGGTGCCTTGGAGCCTTCGGTGGGGAAATTTGCCGTGAGTATATTCTTTGCGGGGACCTTAAGTGCAGGTCTCAGCTCTATATTCCCCTGCCTGATGATTGTTCCGATAATGATTGGGGATTACTCTGCTGGAAAGCTCGATTTTACATCAATTCGCTTTAAGATCATCACGGGCATTGCCAGTATTCTTGCCCTTAGTGTACCCGTATTTGGGTTCAACCCGATCAAGGGCCAAATATTCACCCAGGTCTTTAATGTCTTTGCCTTACCCTTGGTAGTGGTGAGCTTTCTGGTTTTATGGAACCGCAGAAACACCGGATTGCCCAAGGGCCGCTGGCTCACCAATCTGGTTATGGGGGCTGCCTTTATTTTCTCGATTATTATTATGGTAAATGGCCTCAAGGATATATTTAGCTAACAACTAATAGCTAACAACTAACAGTGATAGATGGGGCATTCTGCATCCTGCATCTTGCATCCTGCATCCTGAATCCTGTATCTTGCATACTGCATCCTAACTGTTCAGCCATTTCATAAACTTGCCCCATGTACTCCTGGGCCTTTCTTTCTTCTCTTCCCTCACTTCCTGACTAGTGAATTCAGGGGTTGATATTTTAGCTTTTGGTTTTGGAGCTTTAGACTGCTGTTTCTTGATTTTTTCCTCGTACGCTTTTCGTTTGGCCTCTTTTCTTTTCTTTTCTTCCAGTTCCCGCTGTTTCTTTCGACGCCTTTCCTCTCTTTTCAGCTTTTCTTCGTAAGAAAGGGGTTTCCTTTCAGGTCTTCGTTTTCGATCCCTTCTCCCTCGATCACGTGGAGCTTTTTTACGGGGACGATCATCAGTTGATTCTCTATCTGCTTCCTGAGATTCTTCCTCTTTTTTCTCTTCAGGTAAGTCAATCCTACCCACAACCTTTAATCCCTGAAGCTTTACGAGTTCGGGTTTGATTACTTCTATCGGGGTTTCTTTCTCAATAGTAGGATCCTTTTCCTCTTTTTCTTCTTCATTATCCCCTATGGCCAACTCGGGTTCCTCCTCAACTGTCGATTCGGTTTCTTCCTGAATTTCTTCTTCGGGACTTTCTTCCGAAGCTTTTGGTTCTTCGGAATCCCACTTGCTGAATTTCTCTCGTACTTTCTGAATGCCGCCTTCTACCAACTTGGTGCTTACACCCCTGTCAGCTTCAATACCAAGGTCTTCCAGGTACTTGATTATTTCAGTGGGACTCACGTTGAGTTCCCTTGCCAGTTGACTGATCCTCATCTATTGTTCCTTTGGATGGCAAAAATAGGGGAAAAGTTCAATAGTTCAGCGGTTAAGTAGTTAAGTGGTTGAGTGGTTGAGTGGTTAAGTGGTTAAGTGGTTAAGCCCCCACCTACGCTATTTCCTTCACTTGGTTTCGGATATCAAAGAAAGCTTCGGTGGGTAAGATGGTTCAGTGGTTCAGAAAAATAACTGTTCCGCCTTCTCCATCGAAGTATGGAGAAGGGGGTTAGGGGGTTGAGGTGTAATTAAAATAGAGGGGAGGGGAAATGAGGAAAGGGGGGGATAGATCTTTACAAATCGCCAAATCATTTATAAATTATTGTTTGGCCTGTGTTTAAATGAAGAGAAGAGCATTTATTCTTATTTTGTCTTTGATCGGTAGGGTGGCCTTTACACAGGATTATCAATGGACATCCACAGCGGGTTCTTCAAATATTTGGGTTGCTACCGGTTGGGCTGTTACAGTGGATGAAAGCGGGAATGTAATTACCTCGGGTCACTACCTGGAGACAACGGACTTTGATCCTGGGCCAGGTACTTTTAACCTGATTTCCGCTGGATTGGAAGACGGATTTATCCAGAAATTAGACAACCAGGGAAACCTGATATGGGTGGTCTCTATTGGTGGCTCAGACCAGGATTTTGCCTATAATCTGACCCATGATTCAAATGGCAATATTTATGTTGTAGGTGGCTTTAATCAAACGATAGACCTTGATCCAGGTCCGGGCACTTTCAATCTGACTGCAGTTGGAGATCTTGATGCCTTCATATTAAAACTGGATCAGGATGGCAACTTTGTTTGGGGAAAGAGTTTTGGCTCACCACAACTGGACTTCGGACTTTCAATTGAGCTGGATAATGAAAACAATATCTATATAACCGGTTCGATTTACGGAGCTGTGGATGTTGACCCCGGCCTCGGAGAATTCATCCTTACTCCCAATGGACTGAGCGATGCCTACATTCTGAAACTTGATAACAATGGCAATTTCCTGTGGGCGAGTAACTTCGGGGCAGCGGATCGCGACCATGGCAAATCCATTGTTGTTGACTCCCTGAACAACGTGATCCTGACCGGTAATTTTGACAGTACGGTTGATTTTGATCCCGGGCCAGGGACACAAAATTTAACCGCTGTGGGAAACCAGGATGTGTTTCTTCTCAAGCTTACTCCGGATGGAGACTATACCTGGGTCAGGCAAATCGGGGCCTCTGGCTTTACTGATAATGGAGTAAGCTGCATTTCAAAAGACCGTTTCGATAACATCTATATAGGGGGGCGTTTCAATGGTGTGCTGACTGAGGAAGGACTCTCATCTACAGATCCAATGGATTATTTCATTGTAAAGTGTAACAGTTCAGGGGAAACGCAATGGGCGCGGCAATTGGACACAGACGTTACGAGTTTTATCGGGTTGTCAATAGGAATAGATACCCTGGGGTACTTGTATGCTTCAGGGGCTTTCGGCCAGCTAATTGACCTTGATCCAGGTCCCGGAATTTTTGAAACAAGCCAGGATGGTGCCTCGATATTTATTCTTAAACTGGATACGGCGGGAAATTTCAACTGGGGTGGGAGTATTGAATCCACAATAAGATTGAATACACGTGATATCCACTCGGATCCGCTTGGCAACCTTCATATAACTGGTTCTTTTGGAGGCGATGCAGATTTTGATCCGGGTTTCCAGGATGATGCGAAAACCTCGCTGGGCGCAGGAGATGTTTTCACGATGAAGTTGAATGGTTGTGAATTGACATTCAGTTCGTCACAAGAAACTGATTGTGATAGTTATACAACGCCAAATATGCAGTTCACCTGGGATACCAGTGGACTCTACCGATATGTTGTGCCTAATTCTCAGGGATGCGACAGTCTCATTACTGTTGACCTTACGATTAATTACAGCCAGGACTCATCTGTCGATATTATCTCTTGCGATGAGTATACCGTGCCAAGCGGTGGTTCAACATACACTTCATCAGGCACCTATTTTGATACTATTCCTACATCTCAAGGTTGTGACAGCCTGATTACTATCGATTTGAGTATTCTTTCTTCAAGTTCCTCGAACATTTCGGAAACTTCCTGCGAGTTTTATGAAAGCCCGGCTGGGAATACCTATACAAGCTCAGGAATGTACCAGGATGTTCTCATTAATGGGGTGGGTTGTGATAGTTTGATCACTATTGATTTGACAATACTTGAACCCGTCGAAAATGAGATTATTACCAATGGAGATACCTTAATCGCATCCGCCGAGAATGTCACATATCAATGGATCGACTGTAACGGTGATGGTCTGATCAGCGGGGAGACCAACCAAATGTTTGTCCCGGATGAGTCAGGCTCATACAAAGTGGAAATCGTCAGCAATTCTTGTCCTTCAGAGACGCCATGTACGGAATTTATTTACCGGGAAAGGCCTTGCATTGAGGAGATCTACCCCAATCCAGTAAATGGACCACTGGAGATTCACCTGGGCGATAGTTTTAGCAATTCCGAGCTTACACTATACGATGTAAGGGGAAGAGAGATTTATTCTGAAAGTTTCAGAGAAGTATCTAATATTACACTCGATCTATCTCCGGCATCGGGCATGTACCTGATCCTCATGTCTTGCGATGATGATAGGGAACTCAGGAGAGTTATTTTTGATTGAGGCAAGAAGCAAGAAGCATTCAGCGTCCAAGAACTGGAATCGTTCCTGAGTTCGATAATATACTCGTTTATTACCGGGACTGTAGGGTATTCCTGATAAGTCCAGTTAAATAAAGAACAATTAGCAACACCATTGCCAGCCATGCAATGTATCCGGGGGAATACCATAATTCACTGGGTTGTTTGAGGTTTATCCCATAACAGGCCCAGATCGCTACCAACGGGAAAAACCAGTCTTTCACTTTAAATATCATATATACGGTGAGAACCAGGACCACCAAGATCATGATACTGGCCCAGATTTGTTGGGACACGACAGAACCCTGGAGGTTATTATCTACAAGAACCGTAGTAAAATTTGCAGCAGTTGCTACACTGATCCAGCCCAGATAAACACTGACTGCAATTCTGCCCGCCCATGAAAATGCACTTCCATATACGTGTCGGTGAAGAAGGATCAGACTTATCAATAATCCCAACATGATCAGGAAAGAAATCAATACATATCCATAATGCCAGGCAAGTATCCAGGTTCCGTTCAGGAAAAGGTTGACCGACAACAATCTATAAATAGATTTTTCATTCAGGGATATTCCTGTTCTGACTGTGTTCACTACTGATATCCCCACAAATATTAACAGGAGGAGAAAGATCATTCCCCAGATGGAAAAAGTTACGCCGGCAGGGACAAAGTAATTAGGAAATTCAGCGGAAAGCTGCCCCGTAGTTTTCCCATTGAGCGGCAAACTGTTTGCCAGGGTATTCATGGTGATCATATAACCATATGAAAAGATTAACAGGGAGGACCAAAGGAGTTTTTTCATTTGATTTTGGTTGAACGTTGCTTACGACAATTGTAATAAAATTGATCGCTTTTGAATTATGATTTATGCAGTATTGGTATATTCATAATAACCACGTAAACCCAACTAAGTTTAGAGTGTCAATGATCAAACGCAGTTTAAGCATATTTCCTATTCTGCTGGTCAATTTCATAGGGACCCTTGGGTACAGCATTGTCCTGCCATTTCTCGTAGCCCTGGTATTGAAATTTGGCGGAAACGAACTGATTTATGGTCTGTTCCTGTATCCGGTATCCTTCTGTGCATCCTACCTCTTGCATCCCAATCAGCTACCATAATTCACTGTTATGCTGGTCAAGCCAGCCTCGCAGCCCCCTTCAAGCGTAAACGACTTTATCCGGTCTAACCCCTGAGAGAATACCGGCTTGGATTTCCGTTCTTTCTCCTGATCAAACTGGAAATTCTCAATTTCACCGCCATTTGTGTCAAACGAGATCAGTGACATGGCCCCACAATGATCATCGTAGTCCACTTCAATGGAGCTTATTGACCTCGAGGAATTTATAGCAATTCGAATTTTTCCCGGCCAAAGTCCTAATTGAGTAACTCCCTGTATGGTATCATAGCTGACACTACAAGGGTAATCACTATCCTGGGTCAGCATTGTAAGCTCGAAGTCACCCACGGTAACGGGAATTTCGCATTCCGATAAAGGGCGGTTATCAAATTTAATGATCGTTTTCTCAGGGACTTTTCCAGTCACTGATTGTGGGACATTTGAACAAGAAATGATAATGATTATGAATGGGACTAAAACCACATGTTTCATCTGTAAAAAGTTTGGTAGGTATGGTTGTCAATATACTTAATCGCATTGGATGTTCACTGTTTCACGGGACGGGGCTTACGGGAAAAGATGAAGGAGGAGGAAGGGGAATTTAGAATGAAGTACCTGAAGAGGATAAAATGTGACTTTTAAGCTATTCTAAGTCATAACAAGGTGGCGTGTAGCTTACTTTTAGAGTGATTTCACTGAAATTATAGCTAGCTTGTAATCAAGATATTTCGATGCCCATGGAAGATAAAATAATGGAATTGCTTTACGATCCTACAGTGGCAAGATTAGGCATTATCTTCGTAGGTATACTGCTCATATGGCTGATTACAAGGCTACTTCAGAGAAAACTGGTATCCCGAATCAGTGAGAATAATAAGAAATACACCGTAAAAAAAGTCACTGTATTTTTTGGGTATATCCTGACCATTGTACTGATCACAGTAGTTTTCAGTGATAAGTTGGGAGGGCTTTCGGTAGCATTTGGAGTTGCCGGTGCCGGAATAGCCTTTGCACTCCAGGAAGTTATTGTGTCGTTTGCCGGCTGGCTCGGAATCATGTTTGGAGGATACTATAAAACCGGTGACAGGATACAGCTTGGTGGTGTAAAAGGAGATGTTATGGATATTGGGATATTGCGTACAACTATTATGGAAACCGGTCAATGGGTAGATGGGGATCTTTATAATGGGCGAATCGTATTTATAGCAAACAGTTTTATCTTCAAAGAACCGGTATATAACTACTCGGGTGATTTTCCTTTCCTTTGGGACGAGATCAAAATCCCCGTTCAATATGGAAGTGACTACAAGTGGGCCGAAAAAATCATTACTGAAGCAGGTACTAAGATAGCTGGAGATATTCCGGGCCAGTCAATGACTAAATGGCTGGCATTACAGGAAGAATATCGATTGGAAAAGGCAACCACTGACCCCATGGTATCCATGATTGCCACCGATAATTGGGCAGAGTTTACGCTCCGGTATGTCGTTGACTTCAAAAGCAGACGCAAAACCAAAACCGCACTTTTCCATGACATCCTAGATAAAGTCGAGAAGACCGGGGGTAAAGTGAAATTAGCTTCAGCAACCTTCCAGATGGTCGATCCACCCGAATTTCATGTTAAGCTGAATAGCTAGTAGGAGGTTCACGAGACTCAGGTTCACGGGACCTGACTTATCCTTCAAATCCCAAGAGCGTGCACTTACAAATCTCTCAACACAGGAAAGTGTATGTGGTAGCGCACCGCCAAGATCCTGATGGTGATGATCATTCCCACGGAGATCAGCCCGGCCCAAGGTAGGAGGGGAGTTATCTGAATACAGGCGAAATAGATAAGGCCCCCGAGGATACAGGCAGTCGCGTAAATATCTTTCCTGAAAAGTAAGGGGATCTCATTGAGGATGAGGTCGCGCACCACTCCTCCCACGGATCCTGTGATGGTACCCATGATGATACAGACCCAGGGCGGGAATCCCGCTTCATAACTCTTTACGAGTCCCACGATACAAAACATTCCCAATCCGATGGTATCGAAGAGGAAAAGGGTCTTTCCCCAACTGAAAAGCTTCTGCTTGAAAAGTAGGGCCGCCACCAGTCCAACACCCGTGGTTACGACGTATTTGGCATCCAGCATCCAAAAGGGCGTGGTATTAAGCAATATATCCCGCAAGGTTCCTCCGCCAATGGCAGTAACCAGGCCAACGATATAAGCACCAAACCAATCAAGGTTTTTACCGGATGCCAGGCGTATTCCACTGATAGCAAAAACAAAGGTTCCCAGCAGGTCTATGAGGTACAGGTAATTAAATTCCATCGCGATAATTCTGACAGCACAAAGGTATCACTAAGCATCCTTATTAAACCAATATTAGTCCTGAGAGTCTAAGATTTGGCGTAAAGGTTACCAATTGATGCCTGGGGAAATTTATGTTAAATTGTACAAATACCATTCTGAGTACTATGTTTCGGGGATGAAACTTCTTACCACATGCTTACTTGTCTGCTTATTCTTCGCAGCGAGCGGACAAAGACTCTTTACGAGCCGTGTTGAAGTCACGGATTCTGAGATAATTATTCAATATAATCTCGAATCTGATGCCGACGACCGATTTGTCGTCCAGGTTTATCACTCACTTGACAGTTTTTCTGCACCCATGATGAACGTGAGTGGAGATGTGGGTAATGATGTGATCGCGGGACCGAATAAAACTGTACGTATACCAAAAAATTTGTTTAGCAACTCCAGTGAAGTTCAATTTGAAATTCTCGCTGAGAGGCGGGAATCATTTATATCGATTGATTCGGTCGGATTTAAAAAGAAAGTGAGGCGGGGCCGCCCGGTTGATCTTGTCTGGAAAGGAGGAGATCCCAAAGATATCTATACGGTACTCCTGTCTGATGGCTCAGATTCATTGCACTATATAGACAATACGCTAAATAATGGTTCATATACATGGATTCCGTCTATGGAATTGGAATTGAAGCAGGATTATAGTATCCAGATAATCAATATCAATAACCCCGCGCAGTTTTCGAACACCAATAATTTTAAGGTTTACAGGAAGATACCACTGGCACTATGGGGCCTTGCGGGAGGGATTCCTTTATTAACCAGTTCGATGATTGAAGCCGCCAAACTGAGGAGACAAATTGGAGATCCTCCAGGACCACCGGACCTGAACTGACATGAAGATCCAGAGATACACCATATTGATCTTTTTAATACTGTGTCTGACAGGAAGGGCTTACACACAAGTCTCTATTGATTTTGACTTTACCATTACAGAAATAAGCCCGGTGACAGATTGTGGAGATCCCACAGGGACTATCCGGGTGGAAGTACAAGGCGATTCTGATCCAGTATTATTGGAAAATACTGAAATAGAGGTATTTGATGAGCTGGGTAACCCTTATCGGAATGTTTCCATTACAGAAGTAGCGCCGGGAATATGGGATATCGGCAACCTTCGTGAAGGTAAGGTTTTCGTGGCAGTTACTGTATTTGACATATACACCAAAGTCTTGGAATACACATTGAGCGGCCCTCTTTGTCCGTTCGTACTGTATGATGAATGCAACGAGATTACAGAGGATATCGATTTTATCCCCATTCTATATACGGTAATCACTCCGTATGATTCCATCTGGTTGGATCCTCATCCGGGAACCGTCCTGTCTATTGATACAATTCCCCCAAGTCCTTCTTTTCCCTATGACGCCTATCTGATTTACTACAGCCCCTCTCCGGGACAGTTGAGCAATGGACAAGTGAACATTGTGTTAAATGCCATAGGAAGATTCGTCGAAGGAGGTGTACCGGTCTTTTATTCCAGGGAGACCATCAGGTTGCAGGTGATTGAAACCAGTGCCACCTTGTCCAATAACACCATCCCACACGGACTGTTACCGGGTACCTATATCGGCGAGTTTGAGTTTATTGATTGTATCCCCCAATCAAAAGACGTCACCATTGTGGCAGTGGACTCCGGCTATGATCCTTCTGATTTCTATGTGGATAACGGAATACTCTATTCGAACACTACATTTAGCTCCTCAGATACCTCGATTACCCTGAGATTGGACCGGACAGATTCCTCGAAGGTGTGGATTCGACCCAACCAGTCACTGGTCACCATTAACATAATTCCCAATGTAAATGTACCTCCACTGGATATCAGTCTCAGCAACATTGTTGTAAACCGTGATGCGGAAATTGGTACTACAATAGGATTGCTGCAAGTGATTGACCAGGACTTTCCGGAAGAACACGATTTCAGAATCAGGGCTTTAAACGGAGTGCCTTTTGCTTCAGACCCTTTTATGGTGATTGGTCACGACCTTCGATTGAGTCAGAAGATCCAGGGGAACGATAATTTCTATATTCTTACCATTGAAGTAGTTGATACCGGGTGCAATACATTTGAGAAAGACCTGCTTGTTTATGTCAATTCCAGCCCGGAAGATATAACACTGAGCAATAATGAATTGACGGATGGATCCTTTATATCCTTTGGAGGGAACCTTGATACATTAAACTACCTGGGAACTTTCAGTACTGTCGATAATACACCCAATGACATCTTCCGCTACGAGTCAGTCGATGGATTCGGCGATGACGATAATGAGGAGTTTTTGATTCCCGGTAATGGTGATCGCCTGCTTTACCTCGGCAAGGTGGATTTAAAGGGTTCCGGTAGCAATACCCGTTCTATCAGGGTTCGTTCCACGGACCAATTTGATGCATCTGTTGAAAAAAACTTCACCATTGAATTTATTGATGACCAACCCCCTGAAATTGTATCTATTGACGATCTTCCCTATTTCGACATGTCACTTTCACAGGAAGTAATAAAAATCGTGACGAATGATAATTACAAGATGGGCAAATACGAAATTTATACGCGCGGTGTACGGGATGACGGGGAGTATGACCTGGAGACCTTTGAAACCGCAGATTTCAGCTACAATTATGACCTCAACAGGAATCAGCTTGACGAACTGGGTATTGAGTACTTCTTCAGGGTGTATGATGAATACGAAAATTACGTAACATCCGATACGTTCAGAACATACAAACTTTATGAATCCAATTCCCCTGGTTTCCCGACCCTGGATGTGGATGGGAGTGAAGCGAGTTACGAAATAATTACGGTTCCATATGACCTGGAGGATGTTAGAATTTCGACGTTGTTTGAATCGCAATTAGGGGATCAAACAAAGGAGACATGGCGACTGCTGGCATATGATCCTACGACCAATAAATACCTGGAGTATCCCGACGCACTGACCGACCTCGAAAGGGGCAGGGGATACTGGTTTAATTCAAAGGTGGATATTACCGGATTGAATGTCGGTGATGCCAAAAGCCCGGCGAATTCAAAGGAGGACCCCTTC